>CALZIC010000161.1 GCA_945787285.1 uncultured Desulfuromonadales bacterium | reverse complement strand
GCATTTAAAGACCCCGTCTACCAGGGCGAACTGAACCTGGCAGTCAAAAAGGTCGGCCATGAAATCTCCCGCCACGACACCATCCCCCCCAAGGGGTACAAGGACGTCTACTACGGGGTGAACTGCGATGCCGCCCAAGGCAAAGGACTGCATGTCGAGGCCAAGCTGCGCTACCGCCAGGCCGACCAGAAGATTGCCGAGAAGCTGCTGGCCAACGTCCCCGAAGACATCAATCTTAAGGCGACCTACGGCCTGACCAAGGTTCCTCCCCTGCCGGTGGTCAACATGGTGATCAAAGAGGCCAGGATGACCTTCTCCCAATAACCCTCTGCCAGCCACCTCGCAAAAAAGGCCTCGGAGCTAGCGCTCCGGGGCCTTTATGTTTTTCTGCCGGTATCCATCCAATGGTCACAGGCTCTATGGCTGCTCGGCAGGCCCTCCAAGGGGAAGCGAGACGGTAAAAACGCTCCCCTTGCCGGGGGTCGATGAAACGGCCACATCACCGCCGTGCCCCCGGGCGATCCATTGGACAATCGACAGCCCCAGTCCGGTTCCGCCGATATCGCGGTTGCGAGCCTCGTCGACCCGGTAGAAGCGGTCGAACAAATGGGGAAAATGCTCCTCGGCAATACCCATACCGTTATCGACGACCTTGATGATGGCCATCGAGCCTTCTACCGCCAGCGAGAGTTCAACAGCGCCCCCCGACGGGGTGTACTTGACGCCGTTCGACACCAGGTTGAGCAGCATGCGATGCAGCTGCAGGGCGTCGCCGCACAGGATAATCTCTTGATTCACCAGCAGCTGCAGGGTAAACGCCACATCCTTCTGGTCTCCCAGGGTCTTCCCCTGCAGGTAAAGATCCTGCATCAGATCGTTGAGGTTGACTTCGGTAAGGGCCAGTGGGATCTCGCCTGCCTCGCTTTTGGCCAAGGCCAGAAGATCCTCGATAATGCGCCCCATGCGGTCAATCTCCTCCATGTTCGATTCAAGGGTCCGATGCCACTCCTGCGGGTCTTTGGCAAAGCGAAGGGCCACTTCGGTTTCGCCGCGGAGTATCGCCAGGGGGGTGCGCAGTTCGTGCGAGGCGTCGCCGGTAAACTGGCGCACTTTAGTGAACGAATCCTCAAGCCGCTGGAGCATCGAATTGAAGGTTTCCTGCAGATGGGCGATTTCATCGCCGCTCGGCTCGACCGGCAGGCGCTCGGAAAGGTTCTCCGCGCTGATCTTGCGCACCGCGCTGGTTATTCGAAGAACCGGAGAGAGGGCACGGCCGGTAACAAACCAGCCCGCCACCGCCAAAAAGACCAGAAGCAGCGGGCTGAACCATAACAGCAGCACCCGGTTCTGGTGCAATGTCTGGTCGATTGGGTCGAGTTCGTCACCCACCTGAATAATGTCGAGCAGCTCACCGTCGACGACAAGTGGAAAGCTCAGCAATCGAATGCGCTGGCCCTTAGAGAGCTTGATGGTCTCGAAATAGGGCTCGCCCGATCGGGCCCCTTGAAGGGCCTCGCTGCTGGCGGGAAGGAAAAACCCCTTGAGATTGCCGGTATAGCAGGAGACGCTGCCCAGCGGGCTGAGAAACTGGACGTACTGGCTCCAGTTGCGGCTGCGGATAAACGTCTCCAGCGACCGACAGGCGTGAGGCGCGGGACGATCCTGGTGGTCCTGCAGGTGAAAGGCTTTGGCATTTTCGGCCACCAGGAGCAGTTTTTCGTCCATGTGTCCGACCAGGCTGCGGTGAAGACTCCGGTCCCAATAAACGCCACTGGCCGCCAGAATGACGGCCAGTGTCAACACATACCAGAAGGTGAGGCGGAATCTTACGGAGCGGAGACGGAAAGGCAACTAGTCCTCCTTGAGAACATAGCCCGCGCCCCGAACCGTGTGGATGAGCTTCTTGTCGAAGTCCTTGTCGATCTTTTTGCGCAGATAGTTGACATAGACGTCGATGATATTGGTAAAGGAATCGAAGGTGTAATCCCAGACGTGCTCGGCAATCATGGTACGGGTCAAGGTCTGGTTGGCATTTCGCATGAAGTACTCGAGCAGCGCGTATTCCTTGGCGGTCAACTCGATTTCCTTGCCGCCGCGCCAGACCTTGTGGGCCACAGGGTCAAGCCGCAGGTCGGCAAAGTAGATTTCAGCACCGCGATCCGCGGTGCCGCGGCGCAGCAGGGCACGAACACGGGCGAGCAGTTCGGCAAAGGCGAAGGGCTTGGTGAGATAGTCGTCGCTGCCGGAATCGAGACCCGAGACGATATCGTCCACGGTGTCCTTGGCAGTGAGGCAAAGAACCGGGGAAATGATATCCTGTTCGCGCAGTTCGCGGATAACCGTCAAGCCGTCTTTTTTGGGCAGCATGACGTCCATCAGGATCAGGTCGTAGGGGTTGGTCTCGGCCATGTAGCGCCCTTCGTCGCCATCGTGGGCAACATCCACCGAAAAGCCTTCTTCTTCCAAGCCTCTTTTGATGAAACTGGCGACCTTTTTTTCGTCTTCAACGACCAGAATTCGCATCAGCATTCTCCTTTTCTTTGTTTCAACCAGCTAGTAATTATGTGATGTAAAGCATCAGCAGCAGTGCATTGACCGGTCGCCCTATTTCAACTTGAGCTTGACCAGAACCTCGTTGGCGGTCTCCTCGACCGCTTTGCCGGAAACATCGACAATGACCCAGCCATTTCGGCGGTAAAACGACTTGACGTAGCGGATCTCGTCTTCTATTTCCTCGTAGTCGGCATAGGCGGCCCGCGCATCCATTCCCAGGTTCTTGAGCCGTGCCCCGCGCAACTCCACCAGGCGCTGCGGGTCGATGACAAGTCCGACCACCCGTTTTGAGTCGATGGTGAAGAGTTCCTCCGGAGGGTCGATCCCCTTGACCAGAGGAACATTGGCTACTTTCCAACCGCGATGGGCCAGATACATGGACAGGGGCGTCTTGCTGCTGCGCGAAACCCCCAGCAGGACGATATCGGCCTTGCCAAGATGCCCCGTTTCCTGCCCGTCATCATGCTTGACGGTAAACTCGACCGCTTCGACCCGGCGGAAGTATTCTTCATCCACGCCATGCAGCAGCCCCGGCATCTCGCGCGGCGACAACCCGAAAAATTCGGAAATCCTCATAAGGAGCGGCGTAATGAGATCGATACTAGAAATACCCAATGAGGCGCACTCGTCATGCACGAGCCGAGCCAGATCCCGGTTGACGATGGTATAAACCACCATCCCCTTGGTGGCCAACACCTGATCGAGGGCTTCATAGACATGGTTCTTGTTGCGAACGTTGCTGACCCGTTTCAACCGCACATCCCGCACGCCGAACTGAAGGAGCGCGGCCATCACCATTTTTTCGGCCGTCTCCCCCGTGGCATCGGACAACAGATAGACAATTTGCGGACCAGACATCGTGCTCCTCATGAAAACCACGTCACAATATTAACATGTGTATTTAACTCCGCAAGAAATGTCAACAACCCAGCGGACAAATACAAAACTTTGACACCCTGTCAACTTAATAAGTGGAAAACAACCCGCCGCTTTACCACTTAGGGTATTCCACTAATTAGAACTTTCACCTTAATTAAACTCGATTCTAACCAAATGTCAAGGTTTTTATTGCCTTTAATTTTCATCTTTGCTAAACAGAACAAATGAATAAAACATGGCTGGAATTACGCATTAACGTCCCGGCGAACGCCGTCGACCTGGTCTGCAACGAACTGGCGGAACTCGGCTGCGAAGGGGTTACCGTCGAGGAGAAGCCCCTCGATACCTTTGTCGTCCCCGACCCCGACCAGAACCTTCCGGCACAGTACTATATAAAGAGCTACTTTCCCGAGCCTGAAACAGCTGACGGCCTGCGCCGCCAGGTCGAAGAAATGCTCAACTGGCTGGCCCCCATGGCTCCGGGGCTGGAAACGACTGTCCCCGAAATCAGCGCGGTGGCCAACGAGGACTGGGCCGAAGGGTGGAAACAGCACTTCAGCGCCGTCGCCATCGGCTCCCGGTTGATCATCAAGCCGACCTGGGAAGAGTACTCCCCGGCGCCGCACCAGGTGGTGGTCAACCTCGACCCCGGCATGGCCTTCGGCACCGGCACCCACGGCACCACCCGCCTCTGCCTTGAAGCGGTCGCCGCCCTGTATGAGGAGCCCCCCGGCCCCGAACGGATCCTCGATGTTGGAACCGGCTCCGGAATTCTGGCCATCGCCGCGGCCGCCCTTGGTGCGACCCGGGTGCTGGCCTGCGACATCGACCCTGAAGCCTGCCGGACAGCGGCGGAGAACGCCGCACTGAACGGCGTGACCGGGGCCATCGAAATCACCGAACGGCCCCTGGAATCTCTCGAAGGAGGCTTTCAGGTCGTCGTCGCAAACATCCTGGCCGAAGAGAACATCCGCCTGGCGACCGAACTGATCAGCCGACTCGTTCCCGGAGGCACCCTGATCCTCTCGGGCATCCTCCGCGAAAAAGAAGAGATGGTCAAAGAAGCCTTTGCCGCCTTTGAACTGGGCCCTCCGGAAACCACCCGCCTTGACGAGTGGGTCTGCATCATCTATCGCCAGGGCGAGTAGATGCACCGCTTTTTCGTCCCGGCCGAAACCCTGCAGAGCGCCGAGGTAGAAATTCCAAAGGACGTGGCCCATCACCTGAGAACGGTCCTGCGGCTCGGCCCCGACGATGAAATCATCCTTCTCGACGGAAACGGAACCTTGTGCCGCTGCCGACTGGCCGTCGTCGCAAAGCAATCGGCCATCGCCCACGTCCTGGCCCGCTGGCAGGAGCCCGAAACCGCCTTTCCCGTTGAGCTGATCCAGGCCTTGCCCAAAGGGGACAAAATGGACCTGGTCCTTCAAAAGGGGACCGAGCTCGGCATCAGCCACTTCACCCCGGCCCTTTCCGAACGAAGCATCGGCACCCTCCCGGCAGGACGCCATGCAAAGCGGCTGGATCGCTGGGAGCGGATCATCTGCGAAGCCGCCCGACAATGCCGGCGCCCGGTCCTTCCCCGGCTGTCCGAACCGGCGGCCCTTGAGGCGGCTCTGGCTGCGTGCCGCGCCGAACTGCGCTTGATGCTCTGGGAAGAGGAAAGCCGCCCACTGGCACGCGTGCTGCCCGATTCCCCACCACAGCAGGCAGCCGTCCTGGTCGGCCCCGAAGGCGGGTTTTCATCCCGGGAGGCCGAAATGGCCCGCGGACACGGGTTCATCCCCGTCCGGCTCGGGCCGCGCATCTTAAGGACAGAAACAGCAGGCTTTGCCATGGCAAGCATTTTGCAATTCAGATACGGCGACCTGAACTACAGCCCCTAGCGAAATTCGGCCCGGTGGCCACCTCGCAAAAGGAGAATCCATGAAATGCCCTAAATGCGGATACCACAGTTTTGACTACCTGGACAGCTGCAAAAAGTGCAGTAACGACCTGGCGGACCACAAGTCAAAATTCAACCTGCGCAGCCTGATTTTCCCCAATGTCGAGGCTGGGCCAACCCCTGAGTCGCCCGTCCCCGAGATGGCCGCCACAGAGGAAGAGGCTCAGGCCCAGGTCCAGGAAAGCGCCCTTGAGAGTGGGTCCGATTTCGGCTATGACTTCATGGAGGACGACGCCCCCCAGTCGCCGGAGGAGCAAGCTCCACCCGTGGCGGCAGCGGCCTTTGAGGCCGAGGAAGAGGCTGAAGACGATGCTTTTTCCTGGGACGACAACGAGGAGGTCGACCTCTCCGACTCCGCTCCCGAATCGGCCGAACCTGCCGCGTCGGCCGCGGAGACCGCCTCAGAGGTGGTCCCCGAGCCCGAGGACTTCATGGCCGAGGACAGCAGCCCCCTGGACGATTCCTTTGACTGGGATGACGAGGAGGAGTCCGAAGAGGTCGCCGCCCTGGAGCCCCAGGTCGAAGAGGAAGAGGCTGGAGCCGATCTCGGTCTCGACCTTTCCTGGGACAACGACCTTCCCACCCTTGAAGAACAAGATGTGGACTCCGGCTTCGAGGCCGAAGACGAGCTTCCGGACTGGGATTTTGACGAAGAACCTTTGCCTGACGAGAAAAAAGCCAAAAAACCGACAGGAGAGGAGTCACCCCAAGACCCTTTTGAGTTAAGGGGGTCTGGTTTCGACCAGGCTCCCTCGACTACTGAACAAGTCGCCCCAGAGAAAACAGCGGCGCCCCTTGCTGAGGCCATCCCAACACTGCCCGCCCCTGGACCTGCGGAGACAGCAACAGCGATCCCAGAGACACCCAAGGTCGCTGCAGAACCAGAGTCAACGCCTTTTTTTGAACCTGAGTTTCTAGCTGAACTTGAGGACTCAGAGGAGCCAGAAGTCGAGTTTCTGACTGAACCGGCGGTCCCCGAGGAACCAGAGCCCGAGCTTTTGGCCGAGATTGAGATCCCTGGTTTCTGACTGAACCGGCGGTCCCCGAGGAACCAGAGCCCGAGCTTTTGGCCGAGATTGAGATCCCTGAGGAGCCAGAACCCGAGTTTCTGCCTGAGCCTGAATTGGCAGCTATCGCGAGGCCCACGGTCGAAACGACCGGCACAGAGACGCACGTCCCTAACGAACGCCCACAGGGGCCGCCGACTTTAGGTCGGCGCCTTGCGGCATCCGCTATCGATCTGGCCATCCTCGCGACAACCTGTGGGCTCTTTCTCATCGCAGGACAGGCGACCCTGTTTCCTGAATCGGGGCAGCTTTTTCCCACCCCCGATGCGTTGCTGGCCCTGGCCCTCCCCTACTTTCTCATTCTGTTTGCGGTCTTTTTCGGCTACTTCACCCTGTTTCACTTCCTTACCGGGCAAACCCCCGGCAAGATGGTGACCGGCCTAAGAGTGGAAAGCCAGGACGAGGAGCCTCTTTCATTCTCCCAGGCTTTCCTCAGGAGCGCCGGAGGTCTTTTCTCCCTGCTGCCCTGTGCCCTTGGCCTCTTGGTCATCCTGACAGACACCAATCACAGAGGGTGGAACGACCGGCTTGCCGGTACCCGCGTAGTCCCTGCAGGCGCCAGCCCGGAACTGGAAGAACTGGAAGAACTGGAAGAACTGGAAGAACTGGAAGAACTGGAAGAACTGGAAGAACTGGAAGAACTGGAAGAACTGGAAGAACTGGAA
>CALZIC010000160.1 GCA_945787285.1 uncultured Desulfuromonadales bacterium | reverse complement strand
AGCGCTTTACGCCAAGGCGCTTTCCAGCGCTGTCACGGCCGTTTCTGGAACTGCCGACGCCTTTTTTGTGAGCCATGGGTAAGCCTCCTTAAGCCTCGATACCTGTAACTTGCAGACGGGTGATGGGCTGACGGTGTCCTTGTTTCTTGCGATAGGTCTTGCGCCGCTTCGACTTGAAGATCAGGATCTTCTTGTCTTTGCCCTGTTCGACAATGCGGGCAACAACCTTTGCGCCAGGCAATAGAGGTGCTCCGATTTTTACCTCTTCTCCGCCGACCATGAGGACCTCGTCCAGCTCAATGGTCTCACCCACTGCGCCTTCGATTTTCTCGACCTTTACCAGGTCTCCTTCGGAAACTTTGTACTGTTTTCCTCCGGTCTTAATAACCGCGTACATACAACTTCACCTCGCTCTCGATAATGTTTTTACATAAAATGCAAAAACGCACTATACGTTTCGCCCGCCGGGCTGTCAAGATCTAATCCCTACTCGGCGGCGATTTCGAATTGCTCCACATGGAAGCCGGGGCGCGCATTGATGGCGATCTGTTTTTCGAAGCGGCGCTCGAGTTCCTCGATGCCCGGTCGCTCTTCATCGTACAGCAGTGCGGCAATGTCGGGGTGCACCAGCAGGGTGACCCGGTATCCCGGCAGTGACGCGGCCTCTCGGCGCAGTTCCCGGAAGATCTCATAGATCGTCGTGGTGCGGCTCTTGACGTACCCCTTCCCCTCGCAGTAGGGGCAGGGCTCGCAGAGGGTGCGGCCAATGCTTTCGCGGACCCTCTTGCGGGTCATCTCGACCAGTCCGAGTTCGGAGATCTTGAGGATGTTGGTCTTCGACTTGTCGTTTTTGAGAGCCTCCTCGAGGGCCGAATGGACCTTTTCCCGGTGGGCCTCCTTCTCCATGTCGATGAAGTCGATAATGATCAGGCCGCCGATGTTGCGCAGTCTTAACTGGAAGGCGATCTCCTTGACCGCTTCGAGGTTGGTCTTGAGGATGGTGTCTTCCAGGTTGTGTTTGCCGACAAAGCGTCCCGTGTTGACGTCGACGGCGGTCAGGGCTTCAGTCTGCTCGATGATGATGTGCCCGCCGCTCTTCAGCCATACCTTGCGTCCGAGCGCCCGGGCAATTTCGACCTCGAGGCCGAAGGCGTCGAAGATCGGCTCGGGGTCTTCGTAGAGGTCGAGGACGTACTGGAGCTTGTGCATGAAGGTGGCGAGAAAATTGACGATCTTGTCGTATTCCTCCTGGGAGTCGACCACGATGCGCTTGACGTCCTCGGTGAGGATGTCGCGCAGCACTTTGCTGGTCACATCGAGATCCGAGTGGATCAGGCAGGTGGCGCGCCGCCCCTCGCGGCGCCGGGCAATTTCCTGCCACAGGCCGACCAGGAATTCCATGTCGGCGCGCAGGTCCTCTTCGCTTTTGCCCTCGGCGGCGGTACGCACGATGAAGCCGGTTCCTGCCGGACGGATTTCTTCGATTATCTGCCGCAGGCGGTCTTTTTCGTCTTCGTTTTCGATCCTCCGGGAGATCCCGATATGGTCGACCGTCGGCATGTAGACCAGGTGGCGGCCGGGGAGAGAGATGTGCGATGTAATCCGCGCCCCCTTGGTGCCGAGCGGCTCCTTGGCGACTTGGACGAGGATTTCCTGTCCCTCCTGCAGCAGGTCCTCGATGGGGGGGAGCGGCGGTCGTTCCGGCGTCGATTCCTCGTCCGGGTCGGCGTGGGCGCTGCTGCCTTCGACGAACTGTTCGACCGCCTCCATTTCGTCAAGAACGTCGGCGACGTAGAGAAAAGCGGCTTTCTCCAGGCCGATATCGACAAAGGCCGCCTGCATGCCCGGGAGCACGCGGATGACCTTGCCGAGGTAGATGTTTCCCACGATCCCACGTTCCCGGTTCCGCTCGATGTACAGCTCGGCGATGTGGCCGTTTTCGAGCAGGGCTACGCGGGTCTCGTGGGAGGTGGTGTTGATGACCAGTTCTTTGGTCATGTCTCCTCCGTTGCATTTTGAAAAGCAGAAAAAAATATGTAAAACGTCAAGCGGTTAAAAACGTAGTTTGGGGGGAGATGCCGGCCAGGTGCGGGCGCATCTCAGTTCAATCTTACCCCGGTTTTGCGAATGTTCAGATGGCGGCTCTCCTGCTGGGAGCGACCGAGCAGATGGCCGGCGACAAGGACCGGGCTCCCCTTGGCGAGGGTCAGCAGCAGGGCGCCTTCGCGGACCTGCAGGTCGACAACCCCCGGGCGCAGATCGACGGTGATGACTTTGTTCCCCTTGTCCCGCTGCGCTTCGACGGTTTCGGCTTCGAGAAATGCGGCGATGCGCGCCTCGAGGTCGGCCGGGGCGTCTTCGGGGAGGGCGATGCGGTATATCGACTCCCTTATGCTAGCAGAGGGGGAGGGGGTTTTCCAGTCTACCTGTTCTCCTTCGAGGATTTTGAATCCCTCGGGGAGCTGAGCGTTGAGCGCAGTGACCACATGTTCGGCATCGATCGGCCGGAAAAGCTCCATGTCGATAATTTCCGCATCGCTCTCGACGCCGGTCGGCAGGGCGTCGGGGAAGGAGAATTTGGGGTGGGGATGAAACCCCTGGGAGAAGCGGATCGGCAGTTCGGCGCGGCGGATGGCCCGGTGAAATACGGTCATGAACTCCAGGTGGCCGACCATGCGGGCCCTGCCGTCCTTGCGTACCCGCATTCTTACCTTGTAGCGGTCGTCTTCGCCCTGGGTTTCGACCGCAGGGCGCGGCGGCAGGTCGATGGCGGGCTCTTCGGCAAAGCGCATGCGCAGACTCTCGAAGTCGCAGACTCCGCAGCCCGAGCACTGGCCGGTCCGGCAGTCGGGGGTGTATTCGAGGCTCAGGGCCCGCTGCCGTTCGGCGGCGAAAAAGGACTTGGGGCTGCCGCAGTCGAGATGGTCCCAGGGGAGAGTCTCCTCGGCGCTCCGTTGGCGCAGGTACCAGGCCGGTTCGACGCCGCAGGTATCGAAAGCCCGGGTCCACAGCTCGAAGTCGAAATGTTCCCGCCAGCCGTCGAAGCGGCAGCCGTTGTCGACGGCGGCTTCGAGTGCGCTGGCCAGGCGTCGGTCGCCCCGGGCGAATACTCCTTCCATGAAGGAGAGGGAGGCTTCGTGCCACTTGAGGCGCAGTTTTTTCTTTTTCAGGCCGTCGCGCAAAAAGTTCTGTCGGCGCAGGGTCTCCTCAATGCCGATCTGGGCCTCCCACTGAAAAGGAGTGTGGGGTTTGGGGACGAAGGTGGAGGCCGAGACGTTGACGTCTGCGCCCCCTGGAGTCCCCTTGCCGGTCCTTTTGACGGTGGCGGCAAGGTCGATGATCCCCTGCAGGTCCTCGTCGGTTTCGGTCGGCAGGCCGATCATGAAGTAGAGCTTGATGATGCGCCAGCCGAGGGAGAAGGCCGAGCGGGTCGTTTCGATGAGGTCGGCTTCGGTGATCCCCTTATTGATGAGCTGGCGCAGGCGTTCGGTCCCCGCTTCGGGGGCAAGGGTGAAGCCGGTCTTGCGCACTTTTTTGATCTCTTCCATCAGTTCGCTGGTCAGCGATCCGACCCGCAGGCTGGGGAAGGAAATAGCCACCTTCTCCTCGGCGTAGCGCTGCATCAGCTCCTTGAGCAGCGGCTGGACGCAGCTGTAGTCGCCGGTGGAGAGGGAGAGGAGCGACACCTCTTCGTAGCCCGAATGGGCCAGTGATTTTTCGATCACTTCGGCGATGCGCTGGGGACTTCGCTCCCGGACCGGGCGGTAAATGTAGCCGGCCTGGCAAAAGCGGCAACCGCGGGTGCAGCCGCGTCCGATCTCGACCGCGACCCGGTCGTGGATCGTGTTCATGAAGGGGACGATGGGGCGCGTCGGGTAGGGGGCGGCATCGAGGTCGGCGAGAAAGCGCCGGCGCACTTTTTCGTAGCTCGGCTTCAGGGGGCGAATTTCACTGATTGTGCCGTCCGGGTGGTAGGCGATGTCAAACAGGGACGGCACATAGACGCCGTCGATGGCCGAAAGCCGCTCAAGGAGCTGCTGTCGCGTCTCGCCGGCCTTTCGGGACTGGCGCACCGCTTCGCACAGATCGACCACCGCTTCTTCGCCGTCGCCGATGATGGCGCAGTCGATAAAGTCGGCGAGCGGTTCCGGGTTGAAGGCGCAGGGGCCGCCGACCACAATCAACGGGTGTGTTTCGTTGCGCCCGGCGCGGCGGCGGGGGATGCCGGCCAGGTCGAGCATGTTGATGATGTTGGTGTAGGACAGTTCGTACTGCAGGGTGAAGCTGAGGATGTCAAAATCGCCCAGGGGGCGTTCGTTTTCCAGGGATGTGAGTGGAGTGGCAGTCGTCCGAAGGTGTTCTTCCATGTCCGGCCAGGGGGCGTAGGAGCGTTCGGCGGCGACCCAGTCCAGGTCGTTGAGAATGTGGTAGAGAATGGCCGACCCGATGTGGCTCATCCCGACTTCGTAAACGTCCGGGAAGGCCAGGGCAAAGGAGATATCGACCTCTTCGGGGTTCTTTTTGACACTGCCGAGTTCGCCGCCCACGTAGCGGGTCGGACGGTTTACCTGGGAGAGAACTTCGTTGTTGCGCATTTATATAGGTCCTGCCTTAAACCCGGGTCTGTGAGTCCAGGGTGGATAAAAAAGGGTGAGTGCCTGGCCTGAATATGCGGTTCAAACAATCGGTGTTTCACCCAACGGTTAACCGGTTATTTTTTGAACGTTTAGACAGGTCAGTGACTTGCGCGGTTGGCCGCCGGGGATTCGCGGACCCATGACTTGCATGGTGATTGCGCAAAAGATTCAACTTACCATGCCTCCGGGGCTCAGACAAGAAATTTGCCCCGGCGTCTGTTCCTTTGCCTGGAGATGTGATATGTATACGGCTTCGCGTGGCACGGCAGGAAAGGCCAAAACGACCTTTTCGCGTTTTTCTTGATCCCTGTCGCTGTTCCGCCCAGTCTGTCAGACCGTTACCGGAAGGACCTTGTTTATGCTGTATCCATCGGCTCCTGAAGCCGATCTCCACGTTCATACCGTCGCTTCGGGGCATGCCTACAGTACCATCGGAGAGATTGCCCTGGAGGCTGCCCGCAAGGGGGTCAAAATGGTCGGCATGACCGACCATGGCCCGGGACTGCCCGGAGGGCCCCACTCCTATCATTTCGCTGCGCTGAGATTTGTTCCCGAAACGCTGCACGGCGTTCGTATCCTGCGCGGTATTGAGGCGAATATTCTCGGTGTCGGTCAGCTCGACCTGGAGGAGGCTCTTCTTGAGAGGCTTGATCTGGTGATGGCCGGTTTCCACGAGGATTGCGGCTTTGATGACAGGGGAGAAGCAGAGAACACCCGCGCGCTTCTGGCCCTGATGGAACATCCCCGGGTCAAGGTGATCGCCCATCCGGGCAACCCCAACTTCCCGCTCGACTACGAAGCGGTGGTTTGCAAGGGGGCCGAAACGCGCACGGCTCTTGAGATCAACAACTCCTCCTTTTGTATCAGCCGCAGGGGGAGCTCCGGAAACTGTCGGGAGATTATCCGGCTCTGTGCCCGCCATGGGGCCCCGGTGACGGTCGGCAGCGATGCCCATATAGCCCAGGGGGTCGGCGAATTTGACGATGCCCTGATGGAGCTGGGCGCGGTCGGTGTCAAGTGGGAGCAGGTGGTGAACCGCAGTACGGATTCGGCACTTGAATTTCTCGGTCTGCCCCGTTAGGGCGATTGTACTTGACAGTTTTTGTCGATTTTGGATATCCTCGCCTTTAGGTAAAATAAAAAGAATTTTGATCTGATAGTCGCTAGTTCCTATTCTTGCCGCTGGTTTTATTTTTCCAAGCTGAAAAAGTTTAGTTAAAATAAAAAATATTTTTCGGTGGCACAGGGTCGCAAAGGATGAAGGTCTCATGGACAAGCTGTTTAAAGGATATATGAAATTCAGGGAAGAGGAATTTGAAAAGCACCGGGAGCTTTTCAAGGAACTCGGCCGCCAGCAGAAACCCCATACCCTCTTTATCGGATGTTCCGACTCGCGGGTCGTCCCCAGCCTGATCACCAAAACGGACCCCGGCGAGCTCTTCATCGTGCGCAACGTCGCCAACATCGTACCTCCCTATCGCCGCACCGAGGAGTATGTCGCCACCACCTCGGCTATCGAATACGCGGTACAGGTTCTGGAGGTGGACACCATCGTCGTCTGCGGCCATTCCAACTGCGGCGGGTGTGCGGCGATCAACAAGGATCCCGGGGAACTTGAGCATCTGCCCCATGTGCGCAAGTGGCTCGAGGTCTCCCGCGAGGTCAAGGGGCGGGTCGACCGCCTGGTGACCGATGATTCTCCCGAGGAAAGGGAGTGGCTCACGGAGCGGGTTAATATCCTGGTGCAGATGAAGAACCTGCTGACTGCCGAAAAGTACCGTGATGGGAAACTTCAGATCTGCGGCTGGCATTACATCATCGAAACGGGCGAAATATACAATTTCAATGATGAAGCGCAACATTTTGAACTCCTGAGCTGATTCGGGTGCACAGTCGTTCGACGAGCACATGAGGGAGGCCAGGTATCGGATCGACCTGCTGCATAACTTCCTCTCCCGTCACCACGGGGAATTGGTTTCTTTTGCCAACTGGGACATTCTCAAGATTCTGGGGATGGCAATCATCGCTATATGCTTCAGTCTGAACCTGGCCGTGCCCATTTCACCATTCTCTTTTACCTTCACAGCAAGCGGTTTTTCGGCCATAACCGATGCTGTGATCAGGTCATGTCGATCAAAACCGACCTTTGCCACGCCTCTGCGTGTCCGGAAATTACTTCTCGAAAATAGGGCTTTGATGAAAAAAGAGCCGGCCGATGGCCGGCTCTTTTTTTGATTTGTTGTCTCGGATTATTTCAACACCGGCCCATAGGGCCAGGCCTTTTTGTTGCTTCCTGGCGCACCCGGATACCCGGGGCTGGCCACCGGAGGGGGCAGAGGGGCGCGAGGGGAAAGAATGCCTGCCGGCATTTGACATGGTGGCTTTGACTTGTGCTGCATTTTTCCCTTGGCCAGTACTTACCGTTAAGGTGTTTTTTTTTCTGTCCTATTTGACCTTGACAAAATAGATAATCACATTAACATGAAGGAATTCTAGTAGGTATAATGAAGATGGCTGACTTGAGTCAGGATCCTGTATTCAGGCCAGTGCAAACCTGTGACGAGGTGGGGACGGCCAGCCACGATTTTCACTGGTGGAAGCCGGACTGCCTGATTCAGGCTTCCGGTTTTTTTTTCGTTGGTGCGGTGAATGTGTGAGCTGTTAGGCGCTGCAGTTTTTTTCCGGGAGCAGTCGAAAGGTCCGGTAGTCTACGGTCGGTTTTTCACGGGGGGGGATAGACAAAAAATGTTTTTCGCCTGAGTACCTCTGTGCAACATTTCAACGAAACAGCCCTTCCGATCAACATAGGTTTTCTCGAGTCCAGCAGCGTGTGGTTCGGTGGCATCGGCCAGGCAGGCGATTGCTCAGGCTGGTTCGGCGTGCCAAAGCCTTTAACTGACAACCGGGGTGAGCCATTTCGCCATATGGCCGAGTCGTGTTCCGTTTGGTGGCGGAGTCGTTGGCTTGATAAAACTATGAGCCAGGTTTTTTCGGGGGGTTGCGAGTCGGAACGGAAATTGCTTTTTTACTCCACTCGGGGAGGGTTGGTAATTGCACCGCCCGCTATAGGACGGGCCCCCCTGTCAAGAGCGCATGAAAAGTTCCGGCTAAAGTGACAGGATTGCCGGGCTGTTCAACTGGCTTACGGCGTCACCTGGCATTTTCAGCACTGAGCGCTGAAACTCAGGCGCAAAAGCGGCTTCATGAGTCAATAGCAGGGCAGACCAGCGCCGCATCAAACTTAAATGAAAAAGTCTAGCAAAGACCAAACCTATCGTGAGGTAGGGACGGAAAACCACGGGTCTCACATGCGAGATAGCCGGGCTGCCTAGAATAATCAAATAGGTGCCCCGGCTTTTTGTTGTGGGCGCCGCGGCCTCAGCTGAGCCGCTCGGACGACTGCAGGGGGCTGTTGACCTGACGCTCTTATAGGGGTATTCTTTCCGGCCTTGTTTTCAGGTGCATTTCAGAAGCCCCAAGGCCAAAATACTTTCTGCTCGAAGAGAGGCAGTGACTTTTGTTCTAGGGAGGGAAGCCAAAAAAATTGAGAAGAGGGGAGGTGGTTTTTCAGTCTGTTCTTTTTGCTCTTTGCTGCAGCGGGTAATGTTTTCACTTTGTCAAAATGACAAAACACTCAAAGGGAGAAGATGAAAATGAGAAAAAGTATTTTGCTTGCCACCATGCTGGTCTTCAGCATGACCTTTGCCGCCTGGGCCGCCGTTCCACCGCCCCCGGTCAACCAGAACCTGGGGATCGACGACGGCGTCTTCAACGATCTGGACGCAGACGGCTGCAACGTCTGCCACGGCGCTGATGCGGTCGATTCCCCGGTTGACCCGACCTATACCAATGTCGACCGTCACCACCTCCGGGTAAGCACGCCCCCCACCCTTATCGGAGACAATCCCACCCAGAACCCCGATGGAGCGGCACCTTGTCTGCAGGCGGACCCGGCGGATCCCGACTATGATCCAGCCTTTCATGCCGGGTTTAACATCTGTTCACCGGCTGATGCCTTCGAGTGTCTGAGCTGTCACGTCCTGAGATTTGACATGGCGACCATGACATATGAGTTCGTTGAAGACGATTTCCGCAACTGCCTCAATTGCCACAAGCAGGTTGCCGGTGACGCTTCGGTGCACCATCTGACCCCCACGGCCCAGGCGGGCGACTGCGTGGAATGTCACGGCTCCCTGGTCGAAAACGGCGTTTTGGATGACGACAGCGACGGCATCAGAAATGCCATCGATAACGATGACCTCGTCAATCCGGCCAACGGCTGGGTTCCCGATTATGAGCCGTCCCTGGTGACCCCCTGGACCAGCGGCAAGACCAACGGTGGTGCCAACGGCGAAGGGAATTGCGACTTCTGCCACGACGCTGGGATTGAAGGCACTGTCCCTAATGTAATCAATGTTAAAACCAACCAAACGACCCACCACGGTACCGGCTTCGGCAGCGACAATACCAAGTGTCTCTGGTGTCACGACACCGACCTCCTCCCAGACCCAGGACCCCAATTTAACATTCGTCGGTGCGAAAACTGCCACGGCATCGGCTCGCTGCACAACATCCAGGTCGACAGCCCTAACGCTGCTAACATCGGTACGATCGCCCCTGGTCAAGAAGACGCCTACTGGGGCCACATCGGCGCGCAGGCCGACTGCTGGGGCTGCCACGGCAACAACGGTGTTCCCCTGTCCGCACCCGGTAGCGGCCCGACCATTCCGTTCATTGAAAGCGTGAGCGTCCTCTCGGTTAAGGCCGGTGTCGAGACCCCCATCACCATCAAAGGGGCATCCTTCACCAACGGCGTCGGGCAGAACCCCACGACCGGCGAATTTGCCATGATCCTCGATTGCGACGTGCGCTTGACTGACGCTGAGGACAATGTGATCACCCTCGAGCCCACCAGCCAGACTGTGGACACCATCGAGGTGGTTCTGCCTGGGTACCTGAGCGCCGGCACCTACCGGATGGCCGCTGTTAAAGGCCCCAAGGCTTCTAACCCCGTGGTTGTCGCCGTAACGCCCAAGCCGGAGATCTTCTCCGCCGACTGCGTTGGCGGCATCGTCACCATCGCCGGCAACGGGCTCAGCAGCTACTATGACGCTGCCAACTCCGGCACCAGCGTGGTCTCCGGAAGCAATGTGGCTCAAATCAACTCCTGGACCGACACCGAGATCGTCGCCGAGTTCCGCTCTTGCGTCGCTGACGCTGTAGTGAACACTCTCTTTGGCAGCGTTTCGACCATGGTCCAAAGCGATGAGCCTGTCGGTACGGTAGCAGCGCCCGAGCTTGACCGTCTCAGAAGGAATTCCGGCCGCGCAGGTCGTGTCAACTACGCTTACGGAAGCGAGTTCGGCACCAACAGCCAGGTAATGATTGGCGAAGTTGCCGCTCCGGTTATTTCCTGCGCCGACAGCAAGATCAAATTCCAGGTGCCCAGCATGTCCAAAGGGCGCTACAATGTAACTGTCGTCGGAGAGGATGGCCAGGTCAGTGAAAAAGCCATTCGGTTCCGTGTACGGTAGGGTTTAAAACCCTTGTTTTAAAAGGGCGGCCCCGAGTCATCGGGGCCGCCCGCTTTTTTTATAATCCATTCCAGGTCCTTTTAATGGGAGCCTTGGGGACAGAACATCTTGACGACTGATTCAGTCAGTTCTTTGCTGAAGGACTTGAATCCGTATAGCCGCGACAACTCAGCAACAGGAGATATGTTTTCATGCCAAGATTGCGCAAGTGGGCCGGTAAGGCCATCGTTACCGGACTGTTCGTTGCCCTGCTGTTGCCTCTGGGGGCCTGGGGCAAGGCTCCAGGCGCTGATCCGGCTGCAAAGCCGGGGGCAAGGAAGGTGGTTGCCAAGGTCAACGGCGCACCCATTTACCTGGACCAGGTGGACGGTATGGTGCAGGCCAGAATTGGGCAATTTAAGAAGTTCGCCAGTGCTAAAATATCGGATGAATATCAAAAAAAGCTGCAGGCGGAAGCGCTGGAAAAGCTCATTCGCTCCGAGGTGTATTACCAGGAAAGCTTGAAATTGAAGATTCCGGGGGTTGAGGAAGAAATTGCCAAGCAGGTGGAGGATTTAAAAAGTCATCCCCTTGGGCGTTACAAGAATAAGAGCGATGCCCAGCTCGAAGAGATGGCCAAAAAAAAGATCTACTCCAGCCACTACCTGGCCGAGAAGAACCTGCTTGAGCCCGAGGTTCCTGAAGCTGAAATAAAAAGTTACTATGAGAAAAACAAAGATAACTTCGCCGAGAAAGAGGACCGTGTCCGCGTGCGGCATATCCTTGTTCAAGTCGATGCGAAGGCCACTCCCGAGGAGCAGGAAAAGGCTCTTCAAAAGATCGAAGAAGCCCGGAGGCTGATTGTCTCGGGTGAGGACTTCGCCGGGGTGGCCAGGGAGTTTTCAGAGGATAATGCGGCCTCGGCGGGGGGGGAAATCGATTACGTCAAGCGGGGGTACATGCCCCCGGAATTTGATGCCGTGGCATTCACCCTGGAGCCTGGCAAGCTGAGCGAGATAATAAAAACCAAGTTCGGGTATCACCTGCTGGAAGTGATTGATCGCATCGACAAGGGGCGAGTCCCCCCCTATGGAGATATGAAGGTCTTCTTTGCCAAGTATCTCCAGGATAAAATGTCCAAGAAGGTCGTGGGTGAGC
>CALZIC010000159.1 GCA_945787285.1 uncultured Desulfuromonadales bacterium | reverse complement strand
CATCTCTGGCCTCCTCATTGTGCGGGGAGACCAGTTTAACATTGCTCAGTGACAGGTTATGTCTCAGCCCTGCTTACTGGAGCTAAGTGGATAAGCAGATAACTTAAATATGTCTAGGATAGCCCCAAATCAAAAAGGCGAAGGGACACGTATCAAAGCTTAAAAGACGGGGATCGGGATCTCAGGTTCGAGCCTAAGCCCCCCACTGGAATCCATAGGTTTAAGGGCCCTCCCTTGACGACAACGACGGGTTAGTCAGGTCCGAACCCAGAGGCGCTAAGGGCGACTGATCAGTCACCCATAGAAATAGAAGAATTTCGGCTGCGTATTCAAGTCTGCCTTAAAAATAAAGACCCGCATATTTTCGATCAGGTAGCGCATCTCGCTTTCGGGATCGAGCAGGTTGCCGAATTTCCGGGCTCCGACCGGACAGGCCTCTTTACAGGCAGGATAGCGGCCCGGCTCCTCCCTCGTTCGCTGGAGACAGAAAGTACATTTTTCCACCACCCCCACCGGCCGGGGCCGGTTGCCCACATAGTGGGTGTCGGAATTGAGTTCCTTGCCAGGGATCCGGGCTTTTTGCCAGTTGAAATGCCGAGCTCCGTAGGGGCAGGCGGCCATGCAATAGCGGCAACCGATGCACCAGTTGTAATCGATGACCACAATCCCATCATCTTCCTTCCAGGTGGCTCGCACCGGACAGACCTCAATACAGGGGGCCCGTTCGCACTGATGGCACTGGACCGGCATGTAGAAGTGGCCCTCTTCCGGAACCTCTTCGGGATTGTAGTAATGCTCGGCGTAGGAAAGGTCGGTGCCCTTTTCCTCATTGAGCTGGAGCACCCGAATCCAGTGAATTTGAGGATCGCGAGATTGATTATTTTCGGCCACACAGCCATAGACGCATCTCCGGCAGCCGATACAGCGGGAAAGGTCCAGACCATAACCATACTTGACGCCCTCTATAGCAGGGGTGGCCTTGACCCTGACCTCTTTGCCGAATTCCCGGCGGTATCCTTTCTCCAGCCTGGTCAGCACCTGTTTCAGTTCGTCCTTGCTGAGTTCCCGAAAATGCTTCTGAAAAAAAGCATCCCAGACTGCGGCCGAGGCATCCCGGGCGGGCATCATCAGCGCCCCAACACCGGCGGCCAACCCCTTCAGTGCTTTGCGGCGAGTTAATTGAAAAACCGTTTTGTCGCTCTTTTTTGGGTCCGACATATTTTTCTCTCCCTACAAGAAGCAGTCAACCATTGATGCACTCGCCAAAACTCCTGAGATGGCTAAGCAAAAATTTCGTCCTACAAGACTTAGTGGTTTTTCAGAGGCGAAGGCATACATTGTATATCGAGGTCCTGAAAAACCACTGTAACGCAGTAGGGCGGATTTTTTGCGACGCCATCAATCATTCGTGTCGGGCGTCTCCGGGTCGTTCTGGTGGCGGCATCGGCTTCAATGGTTTGAACTTCGGGTCGTGGGGATTGTGGCAATGAGTGCACAACGGATACTCTTTGTCTCCATTCCAATACCCGGTTCTCTTGCCATGAACGCCCACCTTCCAGTCGCGTAATTTGTCGCCATGGCACTGGCCGCAAAGCCGGTATGATTCAGAAAATGGAACCCCCTCACCGGAAACGAGTCGCAGTTGGTCGCGATCATTCGGGTTATGGCAATCGAGACACCAGCGCTGTTCTTTGCCATGAAGAAGAATAATATCTGTGTGCATATCCTCTAAATTCCGTCGCTGAAGATTCGGTTCCATCTCTGCATGACACTCACTGCAGGGGAAGATTTCTTCCGAAAATATAGGAGGTGGGACGGAATAGCCTGTTGCCGTTGTAACCTTTTTTACATCGTCCGCCCCCCGCAGCTCGGCAGCAGAATTACCGGCAACGCTCTGACTGTCCATTTTTTCCGCGGCCTGGGCCGGCGGAAAAAAGGCCAAAGAGAGAGTAGTCAGCCCTCCTGAAATCAAAAAAGCGAACAGAACGGATCTTCTTTTCATATCCACCTCGCTAGTTTCTGTCCTGAAACGGCCCTTTTTCGTCAACTCTGCGTCAATCTGCGACCTTGTTTGTGCGGCGTACCGATGAACGTCTCCGCGCAAAGACTTGATTTCCTTGATCTCACAAAAAATTGCTCGTTTCCAAATCAGAAATCAATTAGTGCCCATCCGGAGTTTCCGGATGCACACTCGCGACGAACCCAACCTCACAGGGTTGCCTTATCGGATACTATTAAAGGCCTTAACGATATCAAACCTCGATACCACCCCTACCGGATGCTGATCCTGGTCGACGACGATGAGCCTTTTTATCTTTTTCTCCAAGAGAATTTGCGAGAGTTCTCGCAATGGCGTATCTTCCCTAGCGGTAATGGCAGGGGCGGTCATGATTTCAGAGGCAGTCGCACCGGCGATTCTTTCCACCTCGGTTTTCGGGAGAATGACATTTTTCAATCGGTCGGCCAGATGGGGCTCCTGATGAATCTCATAGGAAATGATGTCGGATTCAGAAACGACCCCAATGACCCTGTTGTGTGCATCTACCACAGGGAGACCGGTTATCCCCTTGGCACTCATCATTCGCCCTATATTCTCGACTTTTTCATCCGGTGTGACTGACATCACTTCCCTGGACATGATCTCTCTGGCGAACGGCCCCTCTTCATCCTCTTCCTGGACCATCGGAGGGGCTTCGGGATGACGGAGTCTGCCCGTATCGAGGGCGATCACCGTTCTCACTGCCAGGGTATAGAGCATGCAGCCAAAGGCCCAGATACCCAGACCGATCAGAACTTCATAGCGGGAAGGCATATATTCGTAGATTTCATGCAAGGTATCGGGAATGAAACCGGGGACAATCAACCCCATTCCTTTCTCGACCCAGATCCCGGAAAAAATGAGCACACAACCGATATTCAGAGTAAGAAAGTTCTCCCGCGTCTTTGGCAGAAGAAAGAGGATAAAACCGATGACATTGAACACCATCGCTGTCCATATCCATGGTACCAGCCTGTCGTGGCCATGAAGCCCTTGAAGCAGATACTTCATTGGGGCCAGATGAGCGGTGTTCGAGTAGTATTCCTTAAAAATTTCGGCGAACATGAGAAACAGGTTTACCGCCATGGCATAGGCGATGATCTCTGCAAGTTTTAAAATCGCCCGGTTTTGAACATTAAAATCCATGACCTTCCTCAAGATCTGAAAAATAACGATCATTAAAGCAGGCCCTGCGCAAAAGGCCGAGGCAAGGAACCTCGGGGCCAGAATTGAAGCATTCCAGAATGGTCTGGCAGCCAATCCGTTATATAGATAGGCCGTGACGGTGTGAATCCCGACGGCCCAAGGTATGGAGAGCAGGACCAGAGGAATAACGATGCGCTTGTTCGGCTCGACACCAAAATAGGTACAGGATCCGATGTAGGTGGTTATAGCAAGGTTGAGAAAGAGGTAACCGTTGAGAACCAACATGTCCCAGGCGAGGATAGAAGACGGGAAGTTCAGCTTCCCCAGCCCCAGAATCATGTGCCAGAACCGGTCGGGTCGTCCGATATCGACGAGGACAAAAAGGATGGCCATGATCACGGCGGTGACGGCGAGCAGTTCACCGAAGGCCACGATCTTCTTTATCGCTTTAAAATGATAGAGGTAAGCGGGAATAACCAACAGCACCGCGGCCGCCGCCAAGCCGACGAGAAAGGTGAAGTTGGAAATGTAGAATCCCCATGAGACCTGGTCTCTCATATGGGTGACCGCCATGCCGTGGGTGAGCTGAGCAATGTAGGTCACCGCCCCCATCAGAACGAAAATTGTCAAAAAGATCATCCAGCTATAAAAGGCCGTCCCGCCGACGAACATGACTTCAAACAAGCCCTTGAAAAACTCCTGAAATTCTTTTTTGAATTTTTTTATGACCAATTCCATCGCATCCTTACTCTCTGAGTTAAACCTGAATCCGTGAGTTCAGGCCGGCCAATAGCGCAAGTCATTGACCTGCCTAAGTGGTCAAAAAATCACCGACGAACCTATGGGTGCGACTCAGATTTTTTGAAACACTTATTCAGGCCGGCACTTACACTCTTTTTCCGCCCCGAACTCACGGATCCAGGTTAAAGGAAAACAGGATCCGCTTCTCGGGCCCGGGGAAGACCGGAAGTCGGGGTTTGGCGGTATCAGCTGATGCATGCCAATACCGGTTGCCCCTCAGCCGGTATTACGTAACCCGGCGGCGATGCCGCTGATGGTGGTTGCCAGAACATAATTCAGCTCTTCACTCTCTTTGCCGCTGCGTTTGCGGCGCAGCAACTCGATCTGGATCAGACTCACCGGGTCCACATAGGGGGTACGCACCCGCAGGGAGTTGGCGAGATCGGGATTGTTCTGCAGCAGCCGGTCCTGGGCGGTCACCTGAAGGATCATGCGCCGGGTGCGAAAAAACTCCTCGACAAACATGTTGAAGACCCGCTCACGAAGGCCGGCGTCGGGGATCAGGTCGGCATAGCAGCGGGCCAGAGGAAGATCGACCTTGGCCAGGGCCATCTCGACGTTGCGCACCAGGTCGAAGAACATCGGAAAGCGACGCATCATGGTGCGCAACAGCTGTTTTTCCGCCTCGCCCCTGGAGGCGAAATTCTCAAAAGCGGTGCCGACGCCGAACCAGCCCGGAATCAACAAACGGCTCTGGATCCAGCCGAAGCCCCAGGGGATCGCCCGCAAATCGTCCAAACTGCGGTTCTGGCCGCGCCGCGACGGGCGCGAGCCGATCTTGGCCAGTTCAAACTCAAGGACCGGTGTGGCCTGTTCGAAATATGGAACGATATCGGGATTAAGTGCAATCTTCTGCCGGTAACAGGAAAAGGCTTCGGCACTCATCTGCTCCATGGCCTTCTCCCAGGACGGGTCAGGGGTGGTTTCGACCAGTCCGGTATGGGTCAGAGCTTCAAGAGAAGCAGCGACCATGAGTTCCATGTTGCGCTGGGCCAGCGCCGGAGCGGAGTATTTGAAGTTGATCACCTCCCCCTGCTCGGTGAGCTTGAAGGCACCGGTAAATGCTCCGGTAGGCTGCGCTATCAGAGCTCGGTGCGTCGGGCCGCCGCCGCGCCCCACCGTGCCGCCGCGGCCGTGAAACAGGCGCAGTTTGACATTGCAGTCAGCGGCAACCTGATGCAGGTCCCGATGGGTTTTGTAGATTTCCCAGGTGCTGGTAAGCATGCCGCCATCCTTGTTGGAATCCGAATAGCCGAGCATCACCTCCTGACAACGATCCCAGGAATCGAGGTAAGGAGCATAGTCATTGCCCGACCAGAGGGTTCGGCAGATCTCAGGAGCATTGCGCAAGTCCTCAATCGACTCGAACAGCGGCACTGGCATCAGGCCCGGGTCATTACGCTCAGGGCGGCCAGCGACGGAAATACCGCACATCTCCATCAGCCAGACCAGGGAGAGGTGGTCCTGAACCGAGCTGGCTCCACTGATCACATAACTGCGGATCGCCTGTGGCTGACCGCTTTCTTTGAGTTGAGCAATGCCGCGCAGGGTCTCGAGCAACTCCGCCGTCTGCTCCGAAGGGGCCTCTGGCAGGGGGTCGCCCGGGTTAGCGGCATGGCTGGCGCCGGCGGACAATTCTGCGACGGCCCGGGCATGGATTTTGGCATGCTGGCGGATATCGAGTGTGTGAAGGTGGAAGCCAAAGGTGGCGATCTTGCGCAGCAGCGGTTCCACCAGCCGCGCGGCAATCTCCTGGCCGCCCTGAGCGCTCAGACTCTGGTTGAGGAGGTGCAGGTCGGCCTGCAGGCCCTTGGGATCCGGATAGGCTTCCGGGTCGGCGGCATTGTGCAGGGAGAGACGCAGTCGATAGCGGATGATGCTCAAAAATTGGCGATAGAGCTCGCTCTCAGGCAGTTTTGCGGCCTCCCTGGCCGCTTCGGGATAGCGCTCTGCGCACTGCTGCAGCGCCTGGCGCAGGGAGGCGGAGTTCCCGACCCTGAATGTGGAGGAAGTGAGAAGCTTGCGCAGCTCTTCCAAAGCATCGAGATAGTCAGAGAGGATCAGTTCCCGCGCCTTCTGCAGGGCGTCGCGGGTACTCTCCAGGAGAACAAAAGGATTGCCGTCACGATCCCCGCCAATCCAGGAGCCGAAGCGCACCACCGTCGGCAGCTCGCCCGGATCGAGCTCAACCTGGTAAATTTCGCGAAAGTCCTGGATCATCTTCTTATAGAGCAAGCCGACGGAGGGGAGCAGAGACACTCTGTAGTGCTCAAGGCCTATAGAAATTTCATCGCCCACCGTCGGCTTCTGACGACGAACCTCGTCGCTTTGCCACAGCCCGGTGATCTCCGTCAGAATGGCGGCCTGGCTTTCTGCCACCCGGGCGTCAGGTAATGGCAGCTGGTCGAACTTTTCCAACTCGGCGGCAATACGGCGACGTTTGGACAGGACCACCCGCCGCGCCACCTCGGTCGGGTGGGCGGTGAAGACCGGAACAACCTCCACCTTGCGCAGCCATTCCAGAGCTTGCCCC
>CALZIC010000158.1 GCA_945787285.1 uncultured Desulfuromonadales bacterium | reverse complement strand
CAACGGCCATACCCACATCGGCCACGCCCTGAACAAGATTCTCAAGGACATCGTCCTTAAAAGCCGCCGCATGCAGGGGAACTACGTTCCCTACATTCCCGGCTGGGACTGCCACGGCCTGCCGATCGAGCTGATGGTCGACAAGAAGCTCGGCAAGAAAAAGCGCGACATGACAAAGGCGGAAATTCGCCTGAAATGTCGTTCTTACGCCAAGGAGTGGGTCGGGATCCAGAGCGAGGAGTTCAAGCGCCTCGGCGTTCTCGGCGATTGGGACAACCCCTACCTGACCATGCACACCAGCTACGAGGCGGCCACCGCCAGAGAGCTGGCCCGCTTTGCCGAAAGGGACGGCCTGTACAAGGGCAAAAAGCCGATCCACTGGTGTTCCTCCTGCGTGACCGCCCTGGCCGAAGCGGAGGTCGAGTACGCCGACCACACCTCCCCCTCGATCTACGTCAAGTTCCCCTTTGCCGGAGAGCTCCCCGCCGAGGCGGCCGCCCTTTCGGGCAAGAAGGTCTCTTTCGTCATCTGGACCACCACCCCGTGGACCATTCCCGCCAACCTCGGAATCTGCCTCAATCCCGAGCTGACCTACGTGGCGGTCGAAGTGGCAGACGATGTGCTGGTGCTGGCTGAAGGGCTTTACGAGTCGGTCATGAAAGAGCTCGGCATCGAAAGCTACCGGGTGCTGGCGAGCTTTTCCGCCGCTCCCTTTGAAAACAAGGCCTGCCGGCATCCCTTTTACGACCGCGACTCGCTGATCATTCTCGGCGACCACGTCACCCTCGAAGCCGGTACCGGCTGCGTCCACACCGCCCCGGGCCACGGCCAGGAAGACTACGTGGTCGGCCTCAAGTACGGTCTCGACATCTACAACCCGGTCAACGATTACGGCAAGTACCGCGAGGATGTCGAATTCTTCGGCGGCATGAAGATCACCGACGCCAATGCCGAGGTCTGCGCCAAAATGACCGAGGTCGGCGCGCTGCTCAGCGAATCGAAGGTCTCCCACAGCTACCCGCACTGCTGGCGCTGCAAGAAGCCGGTGATTTTCCGCGCCACCGAGCAGTGGTTCATCTCCATGGAAGCCAACGACCTGCGCAAAAAGTCGCTGGAGCAGATCAGGGCCTCCGAGTGGATTCCGGCCTGGGGTGAGAACCGCATCTACAGCATGGTCGAAAACCGCCCGGACTGGTGCATCAGCCGCCAGCGCAGCTGGGGCGTGCCGATCACCGCCTTCTACTGCGAGAAGTGCGGCGAGGCCCTGGCCGATGGAAAGACCATGCACCACGTCGCCGACCTGTTCGAGGACCATGGCAGCGATATCTGGTATGAGAAGGAAGCTTCGGAGCTCCTCCCCGCGGGGGCGGTCTGCCCCGACTGCGGCCACGACACGTTCACCAAAGAGATGGACATCCTCGACGTCTGGTTCGACTCCGGGGTCTCCCACGCTGCGGTGGTCGAGCAGCGCGACAACCTCAAGAGCCCGGCCGACCTCTACCTTGAGGGGAGCGATCAGCACCGCGGATGGTTCCATTCGAGCCTGCTCGCCTCGGTCGGCACCCGCGAGGTGGCCCCCTACAAGGCGGTGCTGACCCACGGTTTCGTCGTCGACGGTAAGGGCAAGAAGATGTCCAAGTCGGTCGGCAACGTGGTCGCCCCTGAAGAGGTGATCAAGAAATTCGGCGTCGAGATCCTGCGCCTGTGGGTCGCCGCCCAGGACTACCGTGACGATATCCGCATCAGCCAGGAAATCCTGCAGCGCCTCTCCGACGCCTACCGGCGCATCCGCAACACCGCCCGCTATATCCTCGGCAACCTGCACGGCTTCGATCCGACCACCGACCTTGTGGCCGACGCCGAGCTGGTGGAAATCGACCGCTGGGCCCTCTCAAGGCTCGAGCGCCTGGTCGAGCGAGTGGAAAAGTCGTACGACGATTACGAGTTCCACGTCCTTTACCATGCGGTGCACAACTTCTGCAGCGTCGACATGAGCTCTTTCTTCCTCGACGTGCTCAAGGACCGCCTCTACACCGCCCGCTCCGACAGCCTGGAGCGGCGCAGCGCCCAGACCGCCATGTTCCGCATCCTCGACGCGCTGACCCGTCTGATCGCCCCGGTCCTCTCCTTTACCGCCGAGGACATCTGGACCCACCTCCCCGGAGAGCGTGAGGAGAGCGTGCACCTGGCCGGCTTCCCCCGCTTTGACACCAGCCTGCTCGACGCCGAACTCGAGGCGCGCTACGAAAAACTGCTGGCGGTACGTTCCGACGTCTCCAAAGCCCTGGAGCTTGCGCGCACCGGCAAGCTGATCGGCCATTCTCTCGATGCCCGGGTTCTCATCGAGGCGCCTGCAGGCGAATGGAAAGAGCTTCTCGAACAGTACCGCGAGCAACTGGCCACCCTCTTCATCGTCTCCCAGGCCGAGCTTGGCGAGGGGCTTGAGGAGGCCATTGCCGGCGAGGAAGTTCCAGGCCTCAGGGTCCGCATCGAGAAGGCCCAGGGTGAAAAGTGCGATCGCTGCTGGAACTACGCGACAACGGTCGGCCAGAATTCGGCCCACCCGACGGCCTGCGCCAGCTGCTGCGACGCCCTGTGATTCCGTGAGGGGTGAGGAGTCAACTCCTCACCCCTCACCCCTCTCTTGCCCAAGGAGCACCCGTGGCCTCCCGTTTCCGCCTGCTGCTGATCGTCTCCGCCGCCATCCTCGTTTTCGATCAGATCACCAAAATAGTTATCGACAGACGCTTCGCCCTGTACGAGTCGGTGACCGTCATCGAGAACTTTTTCGCCATCACCTATGTGCGCAACAAGGGGGCCGCCTTCGGCATCCTCGCAGACAGCGCCATCAGGGTCCCTTTTTTCATCACCGTCGCCGTCATCGCTTCAGCCGGCATCCTCTGGTACCTGAAGCAGATCAGCGATTCCCAGAAACTCCTCACCTACAGCCTTTCGCTGATTTTTGCCGGCGCGATCGGCAACCTGATCGATCGCATCCGCCTCGGTGAGGTTATCGACTTTCTCGACGCCCACTGGTATGCGCATCACTGGCCTGCCTTCAATGTCGCCGACTCGGCCATATGCATCGGCGTCGGACTGATGCTGGTCGACATGTGGCGCCAGGAAATAGCGAATAAAAAAGGACGCTGAAGCGTCCCCTATCGATAGAGAATCCATTAAAAAGGCCGCCCTTTCGGGCGACCTTTTGTTTTTCCTAAAAAACCTGACTGTTGATGCGCTTGATCAGCTCCTGAGCCGGTTTGAAATCGGCCTGGATACCGAGAGCCTTTTCACAGTCGGACAACGCCTGGGTATAGAGCTGCATCTCGTAGTGGGTCTGCGCCCGTCCCCAGTAGCCCTCCACCTGGGAAGGGTTTAAAGCCAGCGACGCGTCGTAATCGTCGAGAGAGCGATCGAAACGCTTCATGACCCGAAAAGTAAGTGCCCGGTTGTTGAAACAGCGGACGTTTTTTTCATCGATCTCAATCGATTTCGAAAAATCGCGGATCGCCTTTCGATACTCGGAAAGTCCGAAGTACGCCATCCCCCGGTGGTTATAGACCAGGGCCCGGATCGGCTCGCTCAGCTTGTGACGCAGAATCTGCCCGTAAAGAGTGGTCGCCTGAAGCAGGTCTCCGCGACTGTGGGCATCCAAAGCGTCGAGCATAGCTTTCTCCAGCTTGCGTTGGCCGGTCAGAGAACTCAGGTCCTCCTTCGCCCCCAAAGGCAACCTTACCCTGCCGTGGTTCGTCTCCTCACCCATGCCGGGCATCACCGGGCAAAAACGGGCATTCTCCTCGAGACTCTGGCGTCTCTTCCTGTCTCTTTCGCGGATTTCCTTTTGATAGTCCCTCAGTTCCTGAAAAATCAGGTCCGACAGGGTCAGCGAGGCATTCAGGGAGGCGAGCTTACGCTTGATCGAGGCATTGGGCAAAGAGATGTCCGACTTGTAGATCAGTTCGTGCTCCACCTCGGCCCAGGCGTCCTGCAGAAGGGTTCGCAGCTGAACCTCAACGACCGGAGCGGTATAGGGAAGGAGTTCGGGAAGCAGGCTGGCCTCGATTCTGAGCAGCAGGTGAACCGAGTCGTAGCCGAACTCCCGAAACGAATGACTCGCCCCCTTGCGTTCCAGTTCGATGACATCGAAGGCCTCGACGAGAAACCCTTCTACCGCATCGACATCCTCGAGAAACGGGCAGATGACCCGGACCCCCAGGATATCGGTCAGCTCAGGGGCCTTGCCGCCCCCCTCCCCCTCGCGGGGACGCTGCAGTTTTTCGAAGTAGGCGTCAAACCGCTTGATGCGGCTTTTGATGGTCGGGGCATAACCATGACACTCAACCGTGTTCCGCATCCCCTTGACGAGTTCCTGCAATACCGACTCGTACTGAAGGTGCAGCAATTCGTAGACAGCCTTGAGTTCCGCCCGCTCCTTCACACCCAATCGAAATCTCCCTTTTTGGGTCATCAACGCATACCTCATAAGAAAGTCCTATGATGATACACCCTTTTCCGCTTGAGGTGTCAAGGTTTGTCTCGGAACCCGCTTTCCCACCAAGAATGAAATATTGACTATATATTACCTTTCGAATATCATTTCGGATCGAATGCTCATTCTGAAAGAAAAGGAAACGATTATGAAGACAACGGATGTAGCCATCATAGGTGGTTCGGCGGCAGGGCTGACCGCCGCGGTGACATTGAGAATGCGCTATCCCCAAAAGCGGGTTACAGTACTGCGCAACGTGACCCAAACCCTCGTCCCCTGTGGCATCCCCTATATTTTCGGCACCATGAAAGGGGTTGAAAAGAACGTGGTCCCGGATGAAATGTTTACCGGCATGGGGATCGAAATCGTCCAGGACAACGTTGAGCAGATCGACCGCCAGGGCAACGAACTGGTGCTGACCGGCGGAAAACGCCTCGGCTACAGGAAACTGATCCTCGGCACCGGTTCGAGCCCCTTCCTTCCCGCCATGCCCGGCATCGCCCTTGAAAATGTCTTCGCCATACACAAGGACCCGGTCTACCTGCAAAAACTCTTCACGGCGTTGGAACAGGCGCAACGGGTCGTCATCGTCGGCGGCGGTTTCATCGGAGTCGAAATGGCGGAGCAGATAACCCGGATGGACCGCGCCCCCGGGCACGTCACCCTGGTCGAAGCCCTGCCCCACTGCCTGATGCAGGCGGTGGAGGAGGAATTCTGCAGGGATGTCGAAAGCGCGCTGCGCCAAAAAGGGATCGTGATCCGCACTGGCAGCCGGGTTGCGGCGATTGCAGGCGAAGACAGGGCGTGCGGGGTCAAACTGGAAAACGGTGAAGTCCTCGAGGCCGACCTGGTGCTGGTCGGCCTCGGCGCCCGGCCGAATATCGACCTGGCTGAAAGGGCGGGTCTTGCCTGCGCCCCCCAAACGGGTATCGCGGTCAACGAGTACCTGCAGACCGAGGATCCGGATATCTTGGTCGCCGGCGACTGCGCCAGCAAATTCTCCCCCATCACCGGGGGCTCGAGCGAGATCCGCCTCGGCTCCACCGCCTGCTCGGAGGGGATGATCGCCGCCTGCAACCTGTTCGGCCCCTCCCGCAAGACCGCAGGGGCCGTCGGCGCCTTTGCCACCCTGGTAGGGGAGATGGGCATCGGCGCGGTCGGGCTCACGGCCATGGCGGCCCGCAACGCGGGGATCGATGTGGTCATCACCGAAGCAGCCGGACCCAACCGCCACCCGGGGCACCTCCCCGGTGGAACTCCCGACCTGAAGGCCGTCCTGCTTTTCCGCAAGGACGACGGCCGCATCGTCGGCGGGCACATTCGCGGCGACCGCACGGCGGCTGACATGATCAACATCGTCGCCGTCGCCATCCAGGCCGGCCTGACCGCCGAGCAGCTGGCGACCATGCAGTACGCCACCCATCCCATGCTCACCGCGGCCCCCTCGTCTTACCAGATCATGTTTGCCGCCGAGCAGGCCGCAGCCCGGCTCGCGGCCTGAACGGCCTGATATAACCCGGGGCCGGACTCCCGCAGGGGTCCGGCCCCGACCGTGAAGTCAGCTCCTCCGATGTGGTAGACTTATGCACAAATCCCACAATTGCCCCGATCGGAATCGTCAATGCTGCGTCTCGGACTCTGCTGCCTGTTCAAAGAGGCCCCCATCCGTTTCAGGAGAACCACCGCCAAGGCCCTGAAAAAGCTGGACCGCGCCGGACAACTGGAGCGCCTCGGCGGGCTCTGCCTCGACAACGCCCGCTCCCTGCTCGCTGCGCTCGAAGAGGTTCACCGGCTGGGGATCGGCGCCTTCCGGGTCTGCTCCCCGCTCCTTCCGCTCTACACCCACCCCGAGGTCGGCTACCGGCTCGAAGAGCTCCCCCGCAGTGCGGAGACCATTGAAACCCTGGCCGCGGTCAAAGAGCTCAAAGAAGCGTATCACCTGCGCCTCAGCTTCCACCCCGACCAGTTCACCCTCCTCTCCAGCCCCCGCCCGGAGGTCACCGCAGCCTCGCTCAAAGAACTCGACTACCAGGCGCTGCTGGCCTCTCTGATCGG
>CALZIC010000157.1 GCA_945787285.1 uncultured Desulfuromonadales bacterium | reverse complement strand
TAATTTCGATAACATCCGCTTGCCGTCGGGACTCTGAAGACGATAATGCAAACACAAATGAGTGATTTTACACGGCTTTTTTACGTCATATCGCTAGACAAGCATCAAAGTGCCGAGTTAATCGAAGGAGAGAGAACAGAAATTGAGCAGCAATGGCACCACCGGACAACCCGCAGTATCATTTTGAGTTCCAAAGCAGTTCATGCACTCAGAAAAGGGAGACCACAAATGAAAAAGACGACTTGGATGATTCGATGGCCCATGCTCCTGGTAGCCGTAGCAATGCTGTGGGGTTGCGCAGGCACTGCGGAGGAGGTGAGCAGCATCAATCCGTATGATTCCCAGCTCGCCAAGCTGGATGCCCAGGCCGAGGCCCTGGCAGCCAAGGAGGCTGAGCTCGACAACCGGGCCCGCATGCTTGAAGGACAGATGAAGGCCGCCAGTACAGCAGAGGCCAATGCCTACAGCGCCCAGGCGAGAGCCTTGGAGAGCTCCCGCCAGCAGCAGGGAGCCGCTTTCGGCGACACCAGCCTGTTCCCGCCCAAGGCCGAGGCCGGGAGCTGCTATGCCCGCGTGCTGATTCCCGCCCAGTTTAAAACCACCTCGGAAACGGTGGTCAAACGAGAGGCCGGGGAAAAGATCGAGATCATTCCGGCCCGCTACCAAACGGTCAAGGAGCAGGTACTGGTATCCGAAGCGTCCCAGCGCCTTGAAACGATTCCGGCCAAGTTTGGCTATGTGGAAGAAAAAGTGATGGTCGTACCGGCCACCCAGCGCATGGTGGAAGTGCCCGCGACCCAGCGAATCGATGAGGCCACCGGTGAAATCATGTGCCTGGTCGACGTTCCCGCCGAATACCGCACCGTGACCAAGCGCGTCGTGAAGACCCCGGCCACGACCCGCATGATCGAGAAACCGGCCGAATTCAAAACGGTTAAAAAACGGGTCATGACCGAAGCTCCGCAAACCAGGATGGTCGAGATCCCCGCCGAGTACAAAACCATACAGGTGACCAAACTGGTCACCCCGACCCAGGAAAAGCGCGTACCGATTCCTGCCGACTACCAGACCGTGACCAAAAAGGTGAAAACCTCTGAGGAGCACATGGAGTGGCGTGAGATTCTGTGCGACACCAACATGACCAGCGGCAAAATCTCCCAGATTCAGCAGGCTTTGATGAAAGCCGGCTTCAACCCCGGCCCCATTGACGGCGTCATCGGGGCACGCACCATGTCCGCCGTCAACGCCTTCCAGAAAGACAAGAACCTGCTGGTCAGCAATTACCTGACGATGAACACGGTCAAGGCTCTCGGCATTAACCCCTAACCGTAAGCCTCTGTGTTAACCCGGTAAAGGGCCCCGGATGTTCCGGGGCCCTTTACTGTTTTGCATCGCCTGCCTTCCTGTCCTTTGCGGTCGACACCAAATCATCATTGTATTCCATTAAAGGGTTTTGTACTATGATGCCCGCTTCCCGTTGACCTGAACCTGAATCCGTGAATTCTGACCGGGCAATCGCGCAAGTCATTGAGCTGCCTAAGCGTTCAAAAAATTTTCGACCAACCTCTGGGTGCGTCTAAGATTTTCTGAAGCACTTATTCAAGTCAGGCCCTTACACCCTCTTGCCGCCCCACACTCACAGATCCAGGCTTAAACAAGGATGTGCAATGAAAAACAATCTGTTCGGCCTGACGCAGGCGATCGGCAATACTCCGCTGGTGGAACTGACCCGGCTAAATGACCGGACTCGAGCCGACCTCCGGCAACACCGGCATCGCCCTGGCCATGATCGGCGCGGCCAGAGGCTACCGGGTCAAACTGGTCATGCCGGCCTGCGTCAGCATGGAACGGCGCAGTGTCCTTGAAGCGTACGGGGCCGAACTGGTCCTCTCCGAGGCCAGTGAAGCCACAGACGGGGCGATTCGCCTGGCCCATCGGATTCTCGCAGAAGAACCGGACCGCTACTACATGCCCAATCAGTATGCCAACCCGAGCAACCCGCAGGCCCACTTTGAAACGACCGGACCGGAGATCTTTCGCCAGACCGAGGGGCAGATCGATGTATTTGTCGCTGGCATGGGAACCTCCGGTACCCTGATGGGGACCGGGCGTTATCTAAAAGAGCGCAAACCGTCAGTGCAGATCGTCGGTATCGAGCCGCGCCTCAGCCACAAGGTTCAAGGACTGAAAAACATGCAGGAGGCGATCGTTCCCGAGATCTACCGCCTCGAGGAGCTCGACCGCAAGATCACCGTCGAAGACGAAGACGCCTTCGAGATGACCCGCAGGCTCGCTCTTGAGGAAGGGATATTTGCGGGCATGTCGAGTGGCGCCGCGATCGCCGGCGCCCTCCAGGTGGCCTCGGGGATGTCGCACGGCACCATCGTGGCCCTTTTGCCCGACCGGGGCGACCGCTACCTGAGCACCGCCCTCTTCCGCTCGGTGTGCGCCTGCTGTCCCCCCTGATTCCGCACCGGTGAAACGACATGCCGACAGACCAGGCTGCCCCCTGGATGCCGCCCAAGGTCAAACAGGCGAAACCGTCAGCGAACATTCAAAAGGGGGGACTCCCCGGAGGAAAGCATGCCACTGCCGGAACTGGTGCGAAAAACGGCCGAAAGGCTGCTGAGCGATTACTGCGAGTCGCATACCTCCACCTGCAGCCAGAGCCAGTCCCGTCTCAGGTACTCCATCGGCAACGATAAAGCGACCCTGATCGAGGAACGCAAGGAACACCTCGAAAAGGACCACTGGCTCCCCAAACCGGTCGCCCTGTTTCGCTATCACCACGACCTGCGCCAGTGGACCCTCCATTACCGCGATGGCAGCGAGCAATGGATATTCTACCTCAACTGCGGGCCGAGCCTCGACCTGGCCAAACTCCTTCACCACGTCGACCTCGACCCGCTGCACCTTTTCTGGCCCTAGGAGGCTGTCGGACTTCACATAAACCGACTGCAAAATCGACTGATCGGCCCATATCGCCGACGACTTTCGACAAATAGCCCTGCTATTCGCGAAAATCTGGTCTCGACCATCCGATTTTTCGTTTCGGCCCGTCAAGTCCGACAGCCTCCTAGCTTTTACCCGCCCCTTGACTTTTTTTAATTCTTCGCTATTAATTACAAGTCAATCCAGATCGTCCCATCCAGCCCCGTACACCTTTTCCCGGGAGGAAAAAAATGAAGAACAGCTGTATTCTGTTATCCCTCGCGATGGTGATGTTCTGCTTCAGCCTCGCTGGGGCCGAAAGCGGACTCTTGCAGCAGAGCCAGGCCAGGTTCCAGGCCGTTCCAGCAACCCCTCCGGCCCTCGAAGGCAACCCGGCCAGCACCTCGAAAGTAGAACTCGGCCGCATGCTCTATTTCGAACCCCGCCTCTCCGCATCCAACCTGATCAGCTGCCAGACCTGTCACAACGTCGGCCTGGCGGGCGCCGACCTGCAGGAAACCTCGGTGGGACACGGCTGGCAGAAGGGCCCCCGCAACGCACCGACCGTTTTCAATGCCGTTTTCAACAAGGCCCAGTTCTGGGACGGACGAGCCAAGGATCTTGCCGAACAGGCCAAGGGTCCGGTTCAGGCTTCGGTTGAAATGAACAACACCCCCGAAAAAGTCATCGAAACCCTCAACAGCCTGCCGCTGTATGTCGCACTCTTCGCCAAGGCCTTTCCGGGCGAAAAGCAGCCGGTAACCTTCGACAATATGGCCAAAGCCATCGAGACCTTTGAAGCCACCCTCCTCACCCCCAACGCACCGTTCGACAGGTACCTCGGCGGCGATGAGAACGCGCTGACCCCTGCGCAGAAGGATGGACTGCAGCTCTATCTCGACAAAGGCTGCGCCGGCTGCCACAGCGGCGTGAATATCGGCGGAGAGGGTTACTACCCCTTCGGGCTGGCCGAAAAACCACACAGCGACATACTCCCCCCGGAAGATACCGGGCGCTTCATGGTGACCCAAACCCCTTCCGACCAGTACTCGTTCAGATCCCCTTCCCTGCGCAACGTGGCCCTGACCATGCCTTACTTTCATTCCGGCAAGGTCTGGACCCTGCTCGATGCGGTCAAAGTCATGGGCTCCTCGCAGCTCGGGCTGACCCTGAACGAAGTCGAGGCAAAACAGATCACCGACTTTTTGACCACCCTGACCGGTGACCAGCCCCGGGTTGAGCACCCGGTCCTGCCGGCCACCAGCGATGCGACCCCACGCCCGGTGCTGACCTCTGGCGGCAGTCATTGACAGAAACCCGGCCCGCCCCTGATCAGGGGCGGGCCCCGTTCTACCTCCCTTCCAGCCCGGCCCCACCATCGAAGTGCTCATTGACTTTCCCCCGGCGATGCTCCACAATCTCCCACAGGCGTGCAACCGATCAGGGAGGAAAAATTGATCCGCATCGTTCTGCTCCTGACTCTCCTTCTCCATCTGTCCTGGCCCGTCTGCGCCGAGGAGGTCGGTCCCCCAGAACCTCTTCAGTCCTCTTTCCCGGGCGTCGCCGAGCTCATTCCCCGCTCGGCCGAACTGAACGACAACGCGACCAAGGCCTTATCCAAACTCACCCTGCTGACCGGCACCGAGACCCAGCTCAGCCAGGTTGGAGAGACCAAGAACCGTCATCACGACCTCTCCGTACGAATCACCGAACTCGGCCCCCCCTCCCAGTGGAGCTTTACCCGGCTCCAGGAACCAGGTGCAGTCCCAGAAAAAGATTCTCGATGCTCTCTCGGAAAACCTGGCCGAGGCAGACCACATCTGGCAGGGCTGGGGCGATAGGGAGAGGTTCTGGAAAAGCTGGCAGGAGAAACTGCTTCAGTCCAAGCAGAGCCCCCCTGGAGACATATTCCCGGCCGCCTTTAAGACCATCGACCGAGTCATCCAACTGGCCAGCGAAACCACCCCCCCTCTAGTTAAATTACAGAAGGAGATCGGCGACCTGCAGGCCCAGTCCCTCGAGGTCCTCAACAAAATCGATGACGCCCTCAAGACCCTGCGCAAACAGACCTTTAAAAAGACCACCCACTCCTACGCCAATCCCCAATTCTACCGACAATTGACCCCCGAGCTCTGGCAGTCGGTCAAGAACGGCATCGCAGAAATCCGGCCGATATCGATGGACTTCTGGGCCGAACAGGGATGGGTTTTCGCCCTGCAGGGCCTCTCCGCCCTCTTTCTTGCGGCCTTGATTAGGCGCCGCCTGCTGGGGTCCGAAATCACCAAGGAGTGGCTCTTTATTGCCAGGATGCCCTTTGCAACCGGCACTTTCGTGGCCGTCTCTTCGCTGAGCTTTCTGTACAAAAACCCCCCGCCCCTCTGGGGACTGCTCCTCTGGAGCGCATCGGCCTTTTCCGCTTCAGCACTTATCGCAGGACTTCTCAAGTCCCGCCGAAAGGCGATAGCCGTTTACCTGCTGGCGGGCCTCTCGGTCACCTCCCTGACTCTGCAGACCATCGCTTTTCCGACCCCCCTTTACCGTATTTACCTGACCCTTGTCTGCCTGACCTCCATCCCTCTGATTCTGGGTATGGCCAAGCGCCATATCACCTCACGCCAGGGCAAGCACGACGGCTTTTCAATGGCCCTAAGAGGGGGCGCCGGCATTCTTCTGGTGGCGCTGCTTTGCCAGGTGGCCGGCTTCAGCAACCTCTCGGCGCGGCTGGTGACCTCATCGATCAACACGGTCTATCTCGGCCTCGCAGCGACCATCGCCCTGCGACTCGGCACCGGGGGGATCCGCTACCTGGTCAGCCACCCGGCCGTCTCAACCCGCAGCTTCTTTAAAACCTATGGCAATGAACTCTCCGAGCGACTGACCACCTCTTTCCAGATCTTCATCGTCGGCTGTGCCCTCCTTTACCTCCCGGTCACCTGGGGTCTGTACAATTCGATCGCTCAGTCCTGGAGCGACCTGGTCGATCTCCAGATCACCATGGGAGAAGTCACCCTGTCAGTGCTGATGGTTGTTTTTGTGGTCCTGACTCTCTATATCTCCTTTTTCATCTCCTGGCTGCTGAGGGCTTTTCTGGAAGCTCAGGTCAGAAACTGCTGCACTATGGCCTGGTTTTTTTCGGTTTTCTGTTCGCCATGTCCCTGGTCGGTCTCGAGTTGAAAAACTTTGCGGTTCTTGCCGGCGCTTTCGGCATCGGTATCGGTTTCGGCCTGCAGAACATTGTCAACAACTTCGTCAGCGGCATCATCCTTCTCTTCGAGCGCCCGGTCAAGGTCGGCGACGTTATCGAAATCGACACCCAATGGTGCACGGTCCGTGAAATCGGACTACGCTCGACCATCGTCGAAACCCTCAACCGCTCGGAAATCATCGTTCCGAATTCCGACCTGATTTCCCAGAAAGTGGTCAACTGGACCCTGACCACCAACCTTGCCCGCGTGGTCGTTCCGATCGGTGTCGCTTACGGCAGCGATATTCCGCTGGTTCTCAGCATCCTGCGGGAAAGCGCACTCACCATTCCCGGAATTCTGGCCGAGCCGGCCCCGTCCCCCATTTTCGTGCGCTTCGGCGACAGTTCCCTCGATTTCGAACTGCGGGTGTGGATTGCCGCGCCCGAGCGGATGCTGGTGGTGCGCAGCGAGATTCTGCAATATGTGGATCGCAGGTTCCGCGAAGAACAGGTTGAGATTCCCTTTCCGCAAAGGGACCTGCACCTGCGTTCGGTCGACGAAAACCTTCTGCCCCTTGCCTCGAGGACGTCCAAGAAACCGGCACCTCCCGAACCGGATGCACGGGAAGACTGAGGCCGCGGCGTCTAATCTTGTGATAGCGATGCTAAAATGATATGTTGGGCGAAGTTGATTTGACCGAACAGAGGCGGGAGTAAGCAGATGAGCAAGAAACCATTCACCAGGATCCTGGGCACCGGCAGTGCGTTGCCGGATAAAGTTCTCACCAACGCCGAGCTTGAACAGATCGTCGAGACTACCGACCAGTGGATCACCGAGCGTACCGGCATCAAGGAGCGGCGGATCGTCGAGCCCGGCACACCCCTTTCCGGCCTGGCTGCCAAGGCGGCCAGAAAGGCCCTCGACGATTCCGGGGTCTCCCCGGAAGAGATCGACCTGATCATCCTCGGCACCGTCACCGGGGACATGAAATTTCCCGCCACGGCCTGCCTTGTTCAGGATCTTATCGGAGCGAAGAACGCGGTGGCTTTCGACCTTTCGGCCGCCTGTTCAGGCTTTCTCTACAGTCTGCAGGTTGCCAGCGGCCTGATGATCGCCTCAGGGTACCGCAAGGCCCTGGTTATCGGAGGGGAAATCCTTACCTCCATGATCAACTGGAAGGACCGCGACACCTGCGTTCTTTTCGGCGACGGGGCCGGCGCCGCCGTGCTGGGGGTTTCCGACGGGGAGCGGGGCTTGATCCACACCCACCTCGGCGCCGACGGAGCCCACAGCAAACTCCTGTACAACCCTGGCTGCGGCAGCCTGAACCCTCCTACGGTCGAAAACGTTCAGGAAAACCTGCACACCATCCGCATGGCAGGACGCGAGGTCTTCCGGCATGCGGTTACCGCCATGAGCGGTGCGATGCAGAAGGTCCTCGATGAGGCCGGCATCGATGCCGACGACCTCGACCTGCTGATCCCCCACCAGGCCAACCTGCGGATCATCGACGCGGTCGCTAAACGCTTTTCCGTCCCTTCGGAAAAGGTCTACGTCAACGTGGACCGGTTCGGAAACACCTCGGCCGCATCGATCCCCATTGCCATCGACGAAGCCCGCAAGTCCGGGCGCATCAAAGAGGGCGACCTGGTCGGACTGGTTACCTTCGGAGCCGGGCTCACCTGGGCCTCTGCGATTGTCCGCTTCTGATCCAGCTCATACTTCCTGCCCGCCCCCATCCCCTTGCATCCTGCGATGCAAGGGGATTTTATTTATCCACTGGTTGTTTTTCCAAAAAGCCGAGATAGACTGGAGGTAACAGGAAAGGAGGATTATAGAAATATATCCTTACAATCCAACATAAGACACAGGCCCCCGGAGCGGGGGAAATTGTCGCTTTGCCCCGCAAAGCGATTTAGCCGGAAGATAACAGGACCGGCCGAAACCAAGAAAGCCCCACCGTCGAAAAAGACGGTGGGGCTTTTGATTTGCTGCAGCAGACGCCCGCGAGCGGGCCCTGCCTTATTCGCCGCTGAGGGTCTGGAGAATCTCGGGATCCTCTTCTTCTTCGGCAAGGATCACGTGACAGGTGTCACAATCCATGGAGATCACCTCGCCGTCTTCCGACTCGTGCTCCTCGTCGTGGCAGCGGAAGCATCCGCTGTCCTGAACATGGCCCAGGTGGTTGGAGTACGTCCCCCAGACGATATTCATGTCGGGGAAGACATTGTCGCAGTAAGCCTTCTGGATGCCGGCGATGGCACGGGGGAGAATCTCGGGCTGAGTCACGAGCAGCTCACCGTAGTTCTCTTTGTAAAAAGCGGTGAGTTCCGCCTCGATGGTGGCCTTGGCCTCATCCTGACTCGCAAAATCTCGGGTCACAATGGCCATCGCCATCTTTTTGACGAACGGCAGTGCCACCGGAATCTCACCGTTCAGCAGCTTGTCGTCAATAGCGACATCGGCCGGGAGATAGATGTGGGTCGGGCGGTTATGGCAGTCGATACAATCCATCTCGCGGGACTCGACTTCATGACCGGCCTCATGACCGGCGTCCTGGAGCAATTCGTCGGCATCGCTGGAACGATAGACGACCGTGGAGCCATCGGCCTTGGTCAGGGTGACCTCAGGCAGGGTCAGGCGGCTGTGATCGGAAGCCTTGTAGGTGATCTTGTTTTCAGGGGCGACGTGCCAGTGAATGCCGTGGGAGCTCTTGGCGCGGTCGCCGGCGCTGCCGATCTTCATCAGCAGAACGGTCTTGAGGTGGGTGTTGTTTTCGTCCTCGCGAAACTTGTCCTTGATCACCAGCTTTTCGCCGTGGAACATTTCCGGACGGTGGCACTCCTCGCAGGTATCCCGGGCGGGGCGCAGTCCGTGAACAGGGGTCCCGATCGGACGGGGGTAGGTGTTCAGAGCCACAGCAAAGAGCTGGCGGGCACCGGAGATCTTCGACTTGACGAACCAGCCGGCGCCGGAACCGATGTGACATTCAACACAGGCCACCCGGGAATGGGGGGAGTTGAGGTAGGCGGTTCTCTCGGGGTTCATGACCGTGTGGCAGAATTCGCCGCAGAAGCTGACCGATTCCATATAGTGGTAGCTGCGGTAGCCGAGCAAGCTGAAGATAAAGACGTTGACGCAGGTCAGAAAGACCGTGAAGAACAGGATCTTGCGCATGCGGCGGAACTTCTTCGCATCGGTGAAGTAGTCCTGCAGGTACGCCATGGTGAAGAGCTTGACCTCTTCCTTGCCCTTGAAAAACAAAAGGCCGACAAAGATCATCACCAGACCGCCGAGAAAGGCCGGTCCGAGCAGCATGTAAACGGCCGCTGCGTAGTAGGTGTTGCCGATGTGGAAAAGAGCATCGTAGATCATCGCGCCGAACAGGAACGGCGTGGTGATGGTGACGATCATGGCGCCGAGCAGCGACACCCGGCTTCTTGCGATCCCTGTGGTAAAGGACTTGACGGTTTTACTCATTTTCTTCTACCCCTTTTCTGTTTTCTTCCTCTTGTTCAGATTCCCCAAACTTCACCCCTTGAAGCGGCAGCGAAAAATTGCTGACAAAAAAAACCAAGGGAAATTACTGAAATATAAGAATTCGTTCAGGATACAACACTGTTATTCCAACCCGGGTAAGTAGCATTCCCCCTAGCCGATTGTCAACGCATAAGTTTTTAATTCACCCACCCTAACCGCACGATCAACCCCTTGCCGGAGAGCCCCTTTCCATGACACACAAATCGGGACCCGCCTCAGCGGCGGGTCCCGATTCTTCATTCTATGGGGGATAACGGGTCAACCGGCTGGTTCTTCCGGTGCCGGCGCCGGGGCAGGGGCCCGCTCTTCCGGGAAGACCGGCATGACTTTGCTGAGAAAGTATGATCGGCAGGTGGTAATGCATGAACCCGGCGAAGCTCAGAGAAAAGGCCTGGCCGCCGATGACCACGTTCCAGCGCATCATGAAGACCCCGAACAATACCAGAAGAGCCGCGCAGGCCGTCCTGCGAAGGGTCAACCGCGGCAGCAGCAGCAGAACGAAAGGAAGCAGGTTGCCGAGCATATACTGCTTGATGAAGATGTTGACAAAATCCTTCCCGTAAATGACCTGGCGCAGGATGTCCCACGACTTGACCCCGGTGTAGGCGCGGAAGATCAGGTCGAGAACCTCCAGGACGATGGCCACGATCATGAAAATGATCAGGTACTTGGTGGTCATCTTGATCTCGTGCTCTTCCTCGCCCTTGAGGACCTCGAAGGTGGGAGCTTTGGGGTCATCCCCGGCCCAGCGCCGCAGCTGCCGGCGGGCCATGAACTTGCGGGCCTCCATGGCGATATAATAGCAAAGGATGCAAAGGGCGATCCCCGAAACGATCGCCGACATGATGAAAATAACCGGCATCAGTGGCGTCATCCACAGGGCGTTGGCCTTGACCGACCCGAAGATGAAACCGGCATAACCGTGCAGGAAGCAGGCGACCGGAATGCCGATGCCGGCCAGGATGGTTATTGCCTTGTGGTCCTTCTCCAGAGCGGGCTCGCTGATATCCCAGGCCCCGAGGGTCAGAAGGGAGAATAGCCGCATGCGGAACCACTGGGTAAAGCTCCGCTCTTCCGGTTTGATCTCCTTCAGGGCCAGGGCGGTCTGGACAAAATGCTTGCGATAGCAGAACCACAACTCGGAGGCCACAATCGCCCCGTAGGTGGAAAAGACGAAACCGAAGGCGGCGATCGCCGAGGTGAAGTGGGGAGTCATCATGACGTGGAAGCCCCTGAACGGCTGCATCAGGTGAAGCATCAGCGGCATCATCGCCACCGGCAGCAGGGCGAAGGAAAAGACCAGGGCAAACCGGGCAATCTTCTCAAGCTTCTTGACCCCGAAGACGTGGTAAAGGGAGGAGAGAACGAAGGCGCCGGCCACCAGGCCGGTCATAAAGGGATACATGACGATCTGGATCGCCCAGTAGACGTATTCGTTGGGCAGGACGAAGAGTTCTTTGGTCGTCCAGACTTCACCGTGGGCCAGATGCTCTATCATGATTAGCGTACCTCCTGGGCGAGCCCCACATAGAAGGCCTGGGGCTGGGTTCCGAACTCATCCTTCAAAACGGCGACACGGTCGGTCATGATCTTTATGGTTACCGGATCGTTGCGATCTTTGATGTTGCCGAGTTGTCGCGCTTCGAACGGACAGGCATTGACGCAGGCGGTGGTCATCCCCTTGGTTATGCGGTGATAGCAGAGGGTGCACTTGTCGGCGGTGTTGGTCTCCGGATGGAAGAACCGCGCCCCGTAGGGGCACCCCATGACGCAATAGCCGCAGCCGATGCACCATTCCCGGTCGACCAGCACCGGTCCGGTTTCGGTTTTGTAGGTCGCCCCGACAGGACAGACCTGCACGCAGGGGGGCCTATCACACTGATTGCATAGCTTGGGCACGAAGAAGGCCTTGCCCACATTGTCCGGATCGATCTCCTGGTATTTGTCGTGTCCCAATTCAACCCGTGCATCGATGTAGCCTTCGCGCGCCCCTTTGGGGGAGTCAATATAACGTTTTCCATCCATGGTGAAGACGTAGCGCTCCACCCAGGTGCGGGTCACGTTCATATCGAAGGGCACATCGTTCTCGACCTTGCAGGCCTTTACACAAAACCCGCAGCCGACACATTTGTGGGTATCGACCAAAAAGACCCACTGAAGATCCGGATGGGCGGCAAAGAGTTCCTTGGGGTCGATGAACTCGAGGGCGGAGAGAGGAACCGACGCACCGGCGATAGCGATCATAGAATTTTTCAGAAAATCCCGCCTCTTCATGGCTACATCTCCTCCAGGCTGGGGTTGTGAGGATTGTGACAGGTCACGCATTCCTCGCCGGGCCAGTGCTCGGCCTTGTCGATACCGGGGATCCTTTTTCGCTCACTGGTCGTGTAGGGAAGAAGGGTGTGGCACCGCAGGCAAAGATCACGGCTGGTGTCAATGGTGAGCGCCTCGGGGTCTTCGGGGTGGTCCAGGACCGGGCCATGGCAATTCTGGCAGGCGATGAGACCGTGCATATCCTCGCTCCGGTTCTCCACCTCCTCCTCGTGGCAATCGACACAGTAGTTGGCGTCATTGTCTCGATATTTTACCAGCTGGTCCTTCCACTCCTGCTCGTTGCTTTGCCGGTAAAAATTGTACATAAACGAATCGCCATGCACGCCGAAGTCGTCCGGAACGTAAAAGGTCCGGAACAGAAGCAGTAAAATGATGACACCAAGAATAACAAAGAGTGGTCGCCAGACATGATTTTTCACGGTACGCTCCCCTGGTTAGCGAATCGTTTTCGTAAAACACTGTTTGCATTTCACCACCATTTTTAATCCCTGTCAATCCCACAACAATTAAATGGCCCTTTTTTCACATCCCCCAAGCATGTTCGAAAATACTGCGGCGGCCTGTAGACCCAAGCCTGCGGGGCAATATCCATTGCCTGCACACAAAGCTAAATACTACCAGACACCAGAGAATTTTCCAGTCCTCCGCCCCTCATTCACCTAACCGATCCGCAGTCTTTATGCGCCTTTCCCAGGGGATTTTAAATCCTCGCCTGCCCCTCCCTCATCCCCCCGCAACCACAATGCTGCTTTGTCCGAGCAGCCCCCGCACCCACTGCCAACATTGTTTTATGCATTTTTATCCATCCGCTTATCCACTTATCTCCAGGAAGCAGGGCTGAGAGATGACCTGTCACCCGGCAATGATAAACTGGTTTCCCAACGCAATGAGGAGACCGGAGAGAATAGAAGACTTCCTCAAAAAGAGGCCAATATTAATCGCCGCGTTCCTTAGTGAGCAGGCCTGCCCTGAGTACCTCTTTATTTCTTAAATATCGCCCATATTTTTAAAACGGTTTTTTATGGTATTGTTATAAATCACCAGTTGCAAAACCAAAAAGCGCGCCAAGGCAGAAAGTAAACACGGATCCCTTGGGAATGAGGTCCCTTTTTTATAGACCACTAAATCCCTTTTTCAACATTTTTCAGCCTCGCAGGACCCCACATGCCGCCTCCTGCCTTGTATGTTCAGGGGAGACAAACTTGAACTATGATGCCATTTTTGGCCGAGGGAATAAGGACCCGCCCACCAGGTAGCCCTTCGGCTTGCTATGGCGCCTGGCCCCAAATTCCCACTGGGCTCACCCAACAATCCAATTTACCTTGAGCAAATTTCCGGTTCAACGAGGCCCCGGGTCGGACTTTGCCGGCCGCTCACCTGCGGTGCGCGCCGCTTCCGGCTCCAGACCAATAGCTCAATCAACCATGTCGAGGTTAGAATGAAGACACGAATCACCCTCTTCGCTCTCCTGGCGTTTGGGACCCTGGCTGTGGCCACGCTGACGCAAGTTGGGCCGGCGCTGGCCGCCGAGGAAAAGTACTTCGACCGCTCGGGCAGATTGGTGGTAGAAGAAAAACCGGCTGCCGAATTGCTTCGAACCTACAACCCCAAAAACCGCGAGCCGGAAAAAACCTTTCCGGTCCCCTCGCCCCCCTTCTCCGAGGGAATCTTTCCCTGCTCCGATTGCCATGCGGACATGGAACCCAACCTGACCCGGCGGGAAATGGAAGATGAACACACCGACATCGTCCTCAACCATGCCGAAGGACAGCGTTGGTGCTTGGACTGCCACAATCCCAATGACCGAGACACCCTGAGGCTGGTTTCCGGTGAAGTCATCCCGTTCTCCGAGTCTTACCGCCTTTGTGGTCAGTGCCACGGCGACAAATACCGCGACTGGCGGGTGGGCATCCATGGCAAGCGGACCGGCTACTGGAATGGCGACAAGCAGTACCTGCTTTGCATCCACTGCCATAATCCTCACGACCCGCAATTCAAGCCTCTCACTCCCATGCCGCCGCCAGAGCGGCCCACAGGCGCCTCGCACTAAAAGAATCATCACTTACTCGAGGGAGATTGTTATATGTCGGACAAGAGCAAGTGCAACCAGCACGTATTCAAGTTGACCCGTCGAAAGGCCCTCAAGGGCCTGGCTGCCGGTATCAGCGCCTTGGCCATCCCCTCCCGCAAAGCCTCGGCGTCAGTCTGGGAGGCATTTTTTCAGCAACACTTCCGTGAACTCAGCAAAGATGACCTGCAGCGGGTTCTGGCGCGCTTGGAGAACGAATACAGCAAGGAATACGGCAAAAAGGTCAATGTGAAGGCCACCCCGCACATCGAGGGGGTCAAGTTCGGTTACGGCCTCGACCTGTCCCGCTGCATCGGTTGCCGGCGCTGCGTCTATGGCTGTGTAGCCGAGAACAACCAGTCCCGCGATCCGCAAATCCACTGGATCCGGGTGGTGCAACTCGAAAAAGAAAAGGGAGTTGACCTCAGCTATGCCGAACATTACTACAACCCCGAGCAGGTCCCCGAAAAGGGCCACTTCTACATGCCGGTCCAGTGTCAGCAATGCGAGAACCCTCCCTGCACAAAGGCCTGCCCGGTACAGGCCACCTGGATGGAGAATGACGGCATAGTGGTCGTCGACTACAACTGGTGCATCGGCTGCCGTTACTGCATGGCCGCCTGCCCCTACGGCGCCCGCCACTTTAACTGGGGAAAAGGACAGGTCCCCGCCGAGGAGCTGAACCCCGACACCCACTACCTGGGCAACCGCCCCCGCCCCATCGGCGTGGTTGAGAAGTGCACCTTCTGCATACAGCGCACCCGCGAGCAGCCGGGCCGCTATCCGGCCTGCGCAGAGGCGTGCCCGGTGGGCGCACGCAAGTTCGGCAACCTGCTCGACCCGAAAAGCGAGATGCGCTACCTGATAGAAAACAAACGCGTCTTCATCCTGAAGGAAGACCTGAACACCCAGCCGAAATTCTTTTACTTCTATGCGACCTAGGAACCTGTCGGACTTAGGCATGAACCTACTGCGAACCATGCTGATCGGCCCATATTCCCGACAATTTTCGACAAATAGCCCTGCTATTAGCTCTCAAATTCTCGAAAATCTGGTCTCGAACAGCCTGTTTCTCGTAACGGTCCACCAAGTCCGACAGATTCCTAGCCGCCCGGAGTCGATGCCATGAAAAATATCTGGTCGTTTTTCAAAGGGACGCTGGTCCTGGTAAGCAAGGGGAGCAAGGCCTACTACACCTGGGTTGGTGCCCTGTTGTCGCTGATGGGCATCGGCCTCATCGCCTATCTCTACCAACTGAACCATGGCCTGAGCGTGACCGCCATGCGGGATCAGGTCTCCTGGGGCTTCTACATCTCCAACTTCACATTCCTGGTCGGCGTCGCCGCTGCCGCCGTTCTCTTGGTGATCCCGGCCTATGTCTACCACTGGAAGCCGATCAAGGAGATCGCCGTCCTCGGCGAGTTGCTGGCGGTCTCGGCCATGTGCATGTGCCTGCTGTTTGTCACCGCCGACCTCGGACGGCCCGATCGATTCTGGCATCTCATCCCAAAGATCGGCAAGCTCAACTTCCCCAGTTCCATGCTGGCCTGGGACGTGGTGGTGCTCAACATCTACCTGTCCGTCAACCTGGTGATAGCGGTCTACATCCTCTACAGCATGTATTACAAGCGCGAGCCCAAAAATAATTTCATCACCCCGCTGCTCCTCTTCTCCATACCCTCTGCCATTTCCATCCATACCGTAACCGCCTTTCTCTATAACGGTTTTGGCGGCCGCCCCTTCTGGAACGCCTCGATCCTGGCGCCGCGCTTTCTAGCCTCGGCCTTCTGCTCCGGGCCGGCCTTCATGATTTTGATCTTCCTGCTGGTGCGCAAATACACCAAGTTCCAGATCAAGGACGAGGCCATCCAAAAGATTGCCGAACTGATCGCCTACGCGATGTTCATCAATCTTTTTCTGTTCGGGGCAGAGGTTTTCAAGGAGTACTACACCGACAGCATGCACTTGGCCCCACTGAAATACCTCCTCCAGGGGCTGCATGGACATTCAGCGCTGGTTCCCTGGATCTGGACGGCTCTTCTTTTTAACATCTCGGCCTTCCTGATCTTCCTCATCCCCAATACGCGCAGGAACATGGTAACCCTGGTCCTTGGCTGCATGATGATATTTATCGGGGTTTACATCGAAAAAGGGATGGGCCTGGTCCTTCCCGGCTTCATTCCGGACGTGCTTCATGAAATTTATGAATACGCTCCCACCGGGATCGAACTTCTGGTGAGTATGGGGATCTGGGCTGCCGGCCTGTTCGTTTTCACCCTGCTTCTGCGCGTGGCAATTCCCATTCTTAACGGCGACTTTCACGTCGCCGAGGACGGTGTGACCTCCTACATTGGCGATCAACTGTTTTTTGTTCCGAAAAAGGCACAAAACGCGCGCGTCTGATCTTAACCGCCCGACGGATGTGGTTGCGCTTCAGCTTCCACAGCGGCCTATCCTTCAATGCATTTGAAGATATCTACAAACGATTTTCATGCGGTTAAAACGTTCGCTCAGCCAGCAAACCCAGCAACACCCTAGGCACCGATGGTGCTCTCGGATTCAGGAATATGTATTCCGTCTTGTCTGTCGTTCTTCCAATTCTTCCTGGAAACGATTCTGGCGCATCATGCAGGGGGCAGGCGCGATGGTTCCAATTACCCATAAGGACGTGACTCAGGTGCCTGCTGGCTGCTTGGTATCAACTCGAGTAAAGTCCATCCACAGATTTATTAAGGACCCACCCGTTTGAAAGTCACCAACACAAAAAGGGCTGCCCGAAGGCAGCCCTTTTTGTTTGGAGCTATGAAGGTCTGTTGGTTAGTGCGATCCGTGAGTAAATCCGTAGATCATCAGAACCACCAGAGCCAGGCCGATAAAGACGGCGGCAAAGCCGAAGGCCTTGAAGAAGAAGTCGTAAAGAATGCCGCTCGGCTTCGGCTTTTCGTACTGCTCGAGAATGCCGGCTTCCTCATAACGCTTCCACTGGTCGCCACGCTCGTGGATGAACTCCTCCTTGGGCATCTCGCCGTTGAAGATGACGAAGTCCATCGGGAACTTCTCAGGACGCCCGTGGGTATTGAAGAAGTGGACGGTAAAGATGAAGCCGGTCGCCAGCAGCGCCTCATCCGAGTGTACGATGGTCGCAATGTTGAAACACCATCCTGGCAAAAATGAACCGAAGAACTCGGGGAACCAGAGCATCAGGCCCGATCCGCCGATGGCGAACATACCCCAGAAGACCGCGATGAAGTCGAACTTCTCCCAGTAGGTCCAGCGCTCGAAGGTCGGCTTGGGGCCGAGGAACAGGAACCAGCGAACCATGCCGGCGACGTCGCGGATATCGCGGAGATTCGGGCAGAGCGATTCAGGACCGAACAGGCGCTGGATGAAGTTGCCGGGAATGTCTTCTTTGATAAACAGGAAGTGTATCGACATCCAGATAGCAGAGGCAAAGTAAACAAACGTGATACCCGCACAGATCCGATGGATGAAGGCCGCGGTCGATGCGTCTCCGAAGAAATCCATGAAAATCTTGGCCCAGTGCTGATCGGCGAACTTAAGCGGAAGACCGGTCAACGAGAGGCCGAGGAAACTGATAATGACCAAGAAATGCAGGAAGACGTGGCGCTTGGTGAACCGGCGATACATCTTGTAAGGCTCGGAAATGGTGTGGGTCATACCATGTTCCATCAGCTCCCGCTTGATCTCACGATTTTCGACGAAGCCACGGAACATCCACAGCAGAGTGTGAATCCAGAAAACGGCAAAGGTCGAGACGAGCAGGCCGGTCATCGCGATAAAGGTGTAGTAGAGGAGCGGGTACTTATCCTTGTCATGGGAGCCATGTGAATAGTACATGGCAAAGAGCTCGGTCGAGTTTTCATGGCACTGGGCACACGTCTTGACCAGGTTGGCATCATTAACGCTCGAGTTGGGATCCGACTCGGGCAGAACAGTGTGGGAGGAGTGACAGTCCGCGCAGCCGGCAACAAGTTCAGGGAAACCGAGGCGGTAGTTCTTGCCGTGGTAGCTGTCCATGTAGGTCTTGACCGCGACACTGAAAACGCCATTGCGCTCCATCATCTCTTCGTCGGCATGGCACTTCAGGCACACCTCGGTGTGAAACTGGCGGTTTTCATGGGAGTCGGGGTCGCCCAGGGGCTTGATTTCATGCAGGTTGTGACAGTCGCTGCAGGAGGCGCTGTCCTGATTGCCGGCCAGGACCGCTTGGCCATGGGAAGAATCGAGATAGTCGACATGGTCGTCGTGACAACCGGTACATTTCTCGATAATCTTGCGCTTGTCACCCTTCCAGTAGTTGTGAACATGCACATCGGAATGACAATCGGCACAGCTGACGTCATTCAGTTTGTGCACACTCGCGTAATGCTCGGCAGTCTGCGGCTTGTGACAACGGACGCATTTGACCGGCCCGGGCATCAGTTCGCCTTCCATGTGCGCTTCGAGGTCCGACAGCTCTACATGACAGCTGGTGCAGGCATTCTTGCCATGAACCGAAGCGGCAAAATCCTCAGCGGAAACCACATCCTCATGGCATTCGATACAATCTGCAGGGTCGATAGCCAACCCGTTTTCTGCAGCTGCCGGCAGAGCGAAAACTAGCACCAGCAGAAGGGACATCAACAATCGTGGCAGGGCTTGTCGCATGAAACTCCTCCTAAATCCTGATAAATGTACTAACTTTTGGCCGCTTCATTATGCAAGCAAAAGGCCAACAAATGGGTTGCAAAAGCATAAAGACCTGGTAAAAATTTAAAATTTTGGCTTGTGTATAATTTTTATATACAGCGATTCTGAGTACCACAGGGCAAATGAAAAGTCAATCGTGAAACCGCGCTTAGGTAATCTTTTCGATAAAGGGGATGGCCCGGAAAGCACCGGGGCCTGAATCTCACCCGGCCCTAAGCCCCTGTTTTGGCTTCACTTTCTAAAGGGGTTGAAAATTAGACAAATGAACATTGATCGCATTGGCGTCTTTATGCTTTAATATCGACATCGCACACAGTATACACTTGGCTCGCCCTAATGAGACAGGAGCCGCCACATCTATTCGAAAGGACACAGCTTGTGACCAACAAAAAAGATATCATTTACGCCATTGTGGCTTTTTCCTTCTACATCATTGGCGGCATCGGCACCTTTGCCGGCCTTGGCTTGATCTTTCTCATAGGAGACAATGATTTCATGGGATGGGGACATGCCAAAGGAATCGGCTACCTTTTCACCTGTGTCGGGCTCTGCCTGTCGATCATGGGGGTTTTGATGATGCGCATATTCCGTAACCGAGGACTCTCCTGATCTCCTCCCCCTTCCCTCTGCCTGCACCGGGTCCCCCACCACCTACCAACAGCCCTTCCTGCCACTTGAGTTGCCTTGAGAGAGGCAGGAGCCCCTTCCAGCCCCCCCCTCGGACCGCGCCCCTGCTGTTTGTCGTTGATTTTTTCTGGTAGCCTCCCTTGAACCAGGGGTCCCTGCCCTGCAAACCAACACCACTTGATCAACACGACACGTCAAAAAAACCCGAGGCAAATGAATCGGTCAGTTCGCAAAAAGGACAAAAAAAAACCCCCGGAAAATTCCGGGGGTTTTTTTCAGTGTGGCGAAGTCTTAGAAGATAGCCTGCTTGGCTATTTCCATAACGCCTCCGGGAAGGATACCCAGATAGAGAACACCGATAAGAGCCAGGACGATGGAAACAGCCACCCCGGGATTCATCTGCACCCAGTCATACTCTTCAGTGCCTTCCTTGAAGTACATGGCAACCATGACCCGCAGGTAGTAGTAGAGAGAAACGGCTGAGTTCAGCATGGCGATCACGGCCAGCCAGATGTAGCCGGCCTTCACGGCGCCGGCAAAGATGAAGAACTTCCCAGCGAAACCGGCCATCGGGGGGATCCCCATCAAGGAGAAGAGGAAGATGGTGAGTGCGACGCCGAGCAGAGGCTTTTTGTAGCCGAATCCGGCAAAGCCTTCCAGGGTGAGGTTTTCCTCGCCCTTCTTACCGGCCACAACCAGCACCGCGAATGCACCGAGGTTCATGAAGGTGTAGGCCAGCATGTAGAAGAGAATACCGGACATGCCGATTTCATTAGCAGCAACGATACCGACCAGAGCGTAACCGGCGTGGGCGATGGACGAATAGGCCAGCATCCGCTTGATGTTGGTCTGGTAAATGGCGACCACGTTTCCGACCGTCATGGTCAGGACGGCAAGGACCCAGAGGAGCGAGGTCCACTCGCTCTGCAGGCCGGCCAGACCGAGGGTCAGGATGCGCAGGAAGGCTGCAAATGCGGCAGCCTTGGGTCCGGCGCTCATGAACGCGGTAATCGGAGTGGGAGCGCCCTGGTAAACATCAGGGGTCCACATGTGGAACGGCGCGGCGCCGATCTTGAAAAGGAAACCGGTGCTGAGCAGAATCATTCCGGCCACGGTGAGCGGGTTGGAAAGCTCGCCGGGGTTCGCCGAAAGAAAGATGCCGATGTCGGCCACGTTGGTCGTGCCGGTTACGCCGTAGATCAGGGCGATACCGTAGAGAAGGAAGCCGGTCGAAAACGCACCGAGCAGGAAATACTTGAGCCCGGCTTCGTTCGACTGGGTCTGATCGCGCATAAACCCGGCCAGCACGTACAGGGAGATGGACAGAACCTCGAGACCCAGAAAAATGGTCATCATGTCGGTTCCAGAGGCCATCCACATAGCGCCGGCTGTGGTGAACAGGATCAGTGCGTAGTATTCACCAACGGGATAACCTTCGCGCTTCAGATAGCCGTCGGACATCAGGATGCTCAGAGCGGCAGCGATGATGAACGTGACGTTAAAGAAGGTGGCGAAGTTATCGAGAGCCACGTGGCCGGCGAACCCGAACTGCGGGTCATTCCAGGCACCGAGACAGACGAACAGGGTAACGATAAGGCCGATAAGGGCGGTAATGGCTGCTGGAACCGTTTTGCCCCGAGGCATAAAGACATTGACCATCAGAATCGCCATACCGAACACACTCAACACCAAAGAAGGCATGATGGCTGCGAAATTGACGTTCTGGATGGCGACTTGCACCAGATTTTCCATGGACGTGCTCCTCCGGAAGCGGTTTTAAACGTAAATCAGAATCCGTCGTTACTTCATTTCAAGGTGGCCAGGGTCGACAATTTCTACCATGGCGACCTGCTGCTTGCCCTTGACCTGTTCGATCAGTTGATCGACCGCAGGGTTCATCTTCTCTAAGAAGGTGTTGGGGTACACACCGATCCAGAAGACGAAGACCACGAGCGGCAACATCAGCCCGATTTCGCGTACTGAAAGGTCCTTGAGATTCTGGTTGGCGGGGTTCTTCAACTCACCGAACATGACCCTCTGGAACATCCAGAGCATGTAGACCGCGGCGAAGATAACACCGGTGGTGGCGAAGATGGCGAACCAGCGGAGCTCACTCTCGAAAGCGCCCATCAGAATCAGGAATTCTCCAACGAAACCATTGGTGCCGGGTAGGCCGACGGAGGAGAAAGTCATGATCATGAAGATGGTAGCAAAAATGGGCATCTGCTTGGCCAGACCGCCAAATTCGTTAATGGCACGGGTATGACGACGCTCGTAAATGAAGCCGACGATAAGGAAGAGCGCGCCGGTCGATATCCCGTGGTTGACCATCTGGATAATGCCGCCGCTCCAGCCCTGGGTGTTCAGGGCAAAGATGCCGAGCATGACGAATCCGAGGTGAGAAACCGAAGAATAGGCAACCAGCTTCTTGACATCGTCTTGCATCATGGCGACCAGAGCGCCATAGATAATGCCGATAACCGCCAGCAGAGAGAGGAACGGTATGAACTGCTGCGAAGCATCGGGGAACAGCGGCATGGCGAAACGCACGTAACCGTAGGTTCCCATTTTCAGCAGGATAGCTGCCAGGATAACCGAACCGGCAGTAGGCGCCTCGGTATGCGCATCAGGCAGCCAGGTGTGCACCGGGAACATGGGGACCTTGATGGCAAAGCTGAAGGCGAACGCCAGGAACAGCCAGGTCTGCAGTTCGGGAGCAATGGACAGTTTGTAGAAGTCGGCAATGCTGAAGCCGTTGATATCAACACCGGACTGGACAGCATGGTAGTACACGTAGATGATCGCCACCAGCATCAGCAGGGAGCCGACGGCGGTGAAGATGAAGAACTTGACTGCGGCGTAAATGCGGCGGCCGCCACCCCATATGCCGATCATGAAGTACATGGGGATCAGCATCAGTTCCCAGTAGATGTAGAAGAGGAACAGGTCCAGCGAGATGAAGGCGCCGAGCATGGCGGTCTCGAGCAACAGGCTCAGGGCCATGAAGCCTTTGACGTGCTTATCAACCGCTTTCCAGGTCGACAGGACCGCGATCGGCATGATGAAGGTGGTCAGCAGAACCAGCCACAGGCTGATTCCGTCGATGCCGACGCTGTAGTTCATCTGGAAATAATCGCCGATGCTGATCCAGTTGGCGAACTCGGTGTAGTGCATCCCACCGGATGTCTTGAAGACATCGTCAAAGGCCAGAGGCAGGCTGATGAAAAAGGTGATCAGGGTAATCAGCAGGGTAAACCCTTTAAGCAGATTCCCGTTCCCCTTGGGAAGGAAGAGTAGAATAACCAACCCCAAAATCGGGAAGAAGGTCATCAGGCTAAGAAGATGTTCAGTCATTGGATTTCGCTCCTTGTTTCAACTATCGCAGATGGCTAGCGCTCTTATTTGAAGACGTAGAATGCGAGCATTACCACTACACCGAGGACCATGGTCATGGCGTAATTATGGGAAAAGCCAGTCTGGGTGAAGCGCAGCGTATTGGAGAACACGTTAACCAATTTACCAACGCCATTAACGATACCGTCAACAACCTGAACATCGAATCCTTTCCAGAGGAAAGTCCCGAGCTTTTTGGTGGGGTTGACGAAAACAACCTGAACATCGAATCCTTTCCAGAGGAAAGTCCCGAGCTTTTTGGTGGGGTTGACGAACAGGGCATCATAGATTTCGTCCACGTACCACTTGTTGTAAACAGCCTTCCACAACCCGTTGAAGGTTCCGACGAACTTGCCGGGCAGTTCAGGCTTTTTGAGGTACATAACAAAGGCCAGGAAGATGCCCATAACCGCGATGGCAACGGATACGGCCATCAGGCTGAACTCAGTGGCCGCAGTACCATGGGCGGAGATGTTATGAACCGTCTGGGAGTGCTCAAATACCGGCGCCAGGAAATTCTCCAGGTAGTTGGGGATATGTCCGAAGAGATTCCCGATCACGTGAGGGATTCCGACGAAACCACCGACAACCGCGAGAACTCCGAGAATCATCAGGGGCAGGGTGATGACCAGCGGCGACTCATGGATAGCGTCCTTGGCCCGGGCATCGGTTTTCTGCTCTCCGAAGAAGGTCATGAAGACCAGGCGGAACATGTAGAAAGCCGTCATACCGGCAGCGATGGCGCCCATCACCCAGAGCACCCAGTGGCCGCGGGTCGATCCGAAGGACCACCAGAGGATCTCATCCTTGGAGAAGAAGCCTGAGAAGCCGGGGATACCCGAGATGGCGATGGTCGAAACCAGGAAGGTGATAAAGGTGATCGGCATCTTCTTACGCAGACCGCCCATGTTGCGCATATCCTGGGGATCGTCATGCAGGTGGGCCTTATGGTAGGCGTGGTGCATGGCATGGATAACCGAACCGGACCCGAGGAACAGACAGGCCTTGAAGAAGGCGTGAGTCATCAGGTGGAAGACACCGGCGGTGAAGGCGCCGACTCCCATGGCCAGAAACATGTAGCCGAGCTGGGAAACGGTCGAGTAGGCCAGAACACGCTTGATGTCGTTCTGGGCCAGGCCAATGCTGGCGGCAAAGAGAGCGGTCGAGGCACCGATGATGGCGATGACCATCATGGTGTCGGGAGCCATGGCGAAGAGCGGGTTCATGCGGCCGATCATGTAGACACCGGCGGTAACCATGGTAGCTGCGTGGATCAGGGCGGAGACCGGGGTGGGGCCTTCCATGGCGTCGGGCAGCCAGGTGTACAGGGGAATCTGGGCTGATTTACCGGTGGCACCAAGGAAGAAACAGAGCGTTACCACAGTAATAACGACGCTGCCGGTCCCGAGCAGGTGAGCGTTTTCACCGAGCTCAAGGAAATTAACAGTCCAGACACCATGGTTGGTACCGAGGGTCCAGTAGAGGGTGAAGAGACCGACCAGGAAACCGAAGTCTCCGATACGGTTGACGACGAAGGCCTTCTTGGCGGCATCGCCGGCGCTCTTCTTGTGGAAGTAGTAACCGATCAGCAGGTAGGAACAGAGACCAACGCCTTCCCAACCGACGAACATAACCAGGGCGTTGTTGCCCAGTACCAGCATCAGCATGGAGAAGGCAAAAAGGTTCAGGTAGCTGAAGTACCGGTAGAATCCTTCTTCACCGTGCATGTAGCCGATGGAGTAAAGGTGGATCAGCGATCCGACCCCGGTAACGATCATGAGCATGAGCGCTGAGAGCGGATCGAGGAGGAACCCCCAATCGACCTGCAGCGACCCGACGGTCATCCAGGACGCAATGACCTGCTCGTGAGTCTTGACCGAGTCACCAAGCAGTTGGAAGAAGTAGGTGCAAGAGAGAGCGAAAGAACAGATCATGGCAAGGGTACCGATGCCACCGATCACCTTTTCGTTCTTGATCTTCTTCCCAAGCAACCCGTTGATCACGCTCCCCAGAAGGGGAAAGAATGGGATCATCCATAGTTTGTCGTACATCTATATCTCCTCTAAGCGGATTGAGCCCCTACTCGAAGCTGGACACATTTACCATTTCAGTAGATTGAAATCTTCGACGTCTATGGACTCTCTGTTGCGGAAGAAGGCAATCATCAGCGCCAACCCGACGGCAGCCTCGGCCGCGGCGACGGTCATGACAAAGAAGACGAAGATCTGACCGTCCATGTTCCCAAGGTGGTGGGAAAGGGCGATAAACGACAGGTTCACGCCATTGAGCATCAGCTCAACACACATGAAGATAACGATGGCATTCCTTCGAGTGAGGACCCCGATCGTCCCCAGCGAGAAGAGAATGGCACTGACTACAAGGTAATGGTGCACGGTAACGGTAAACATGACTTATCTCCTGTCCAATACTAAGACTAAACTTCCTTTTTGGTCAGCACCACGGCACCAACGATGGCCACCAGGAGCAGAATCGAAGCGATCTCAAAAGGCAGGAGGAAGTTGGTGAACATGGCCTGCCCGATCAACTCGGTGTGCCCGACACTGGCAACCACATCAGCCGTGATCTCACCCTTGGTCCCGGTCATCTCCCCCCCCTTGATGAAGGTAAGGGCCAGGAGGAGGACCAGGGCTCCAGCCACCGATCCCCATGCCATGCTGTGGGTTGCCCTCATCTTCTCGGAGGTCCCAAGATTGAGAAGCATGATGACAAATATGATCAGGACAATGATTGCCCCGGCATAGACCATGATCTGAATAGCAGCCATAAAGGGTGCATGGAGCATGACGTAGAAGATTGCCAGGCAAAAGAAAGTCATGACCAGTGAAATGGCACTATTGATCGGACTCTTGCACTTGATCACCGAAAATCCGGATAAGACCGCGACCAGGGCGACCAGATAGAAAAACAGTAGTTCCATGGTTTCAACGCTCCTATACGGTTACTTAAGAAGTCTCTCTTTGGTGAAGGCAAAGTCTTCACGCTTATAATTGGCGAGCTCGTAATCGCCCGTCATTTCGATAGCCTCTACCGGACAGGCTTCAACGCAGTAGCCGCAGAAAATGCACCGCAACAGATCGATCTGGTAGACTTTGGGGTATTTCTCGCCCTTGTCATTCTCCTCAGCCTCGACGGTGATGCACTTGGCAGGACACACCGTGGGGCAGAGATAGCAGGCCACGCATTTTTCACGATCCTGGCTGGGCACCAGGCGATGCAGCCCCCGGAAACGTTCAGATGGCTGGAGCTTTACCGTCGGGTACTGAACCGTGGTGATCTTGTTCGGTGCCAGATGCTTGGCGGTAATCATCAAACCTTGAATCAGCGGTTTTATCATGGGTCGATCCTCTTGTCTTGGAGATGTAATTACTGCAACGCTACGACGACCAGGCCGGTAACCACGATGTTAGCAAGGGACAGGGGCAGGAACACCTTCCATCCGAGGAACATCAGCTGGTCGTACCGAACGCGGGGGTAGGTGGCGCGAATCCACATGAAGAACACCAGGAAACCGATCACTTTGATGAGGATGTTGATGAAACCGGGGAAAGGCCCTGACCAACCACCCAGGAACAGAGTCGCTGCAATGGCCGAAATAACGATCATGTTGGCATATTCAGCCATGAAGAAGAGAGCGTACTTCATGGAGGAGTACTCGGTACAGAAACCGGAAACCAGCTCCGTCTCAGCCTCGGGAAGGTCAAACGGAGTACGGTTGATTTCAGCCATGCCGCAGATGACAAAGAGACCAAAGGCCAGCGGCTGGGTGAAGATGTACCAGTTAGGCAGAAAGTCGATCGTTCCCCACAGGGGCAGCTGCTGCAGAGCGACGATTTCGCGAAGGCTGAGGGTTTCCGACAGCATGAAGATGGCGATAATAGACAGTCCGGCTGCCAGTTCGTAGGAAACCATCTGCGCCGCGGAACGAATGCCGCCAAGCAGAGAGTACTTGCTGTTGGAGGCCCACCCGGCAAGGACGATTCCGTAAACACCGAGTCCGGCCATGGCGAGGATATAAAGGACCCCGACATTCAGATCAGTGATCTGTTGCGGAATCGTATATCCGTCGATGACCAGGTCAGGCCCGAACGGAATAACCGCAACGGTAATAAAGGCAGGAACGAGGATCATCATCGGTGCCAGCACAAAAGGTACCTTGCTGGCCTCAGATGGGATGATATCTTCCTTGAAAAACAGTTTCAGACCGTCAGCAATCGGTTGCAGCAGGCCGTGCCAGCCGGTCCGCATGGGACCAAGACGGGTCTGCATATGACCGATTAGCTTACGCTCCAACCAAGTGGCATAGGCAACAATTAGAACAACGACGAGAAAGACCGCAAGGATCTTTACCATCATTGATCCCACAAACAGGGGCCAGTTGTTCGAGAGGCTCAACATTTCAGGCGTCATGACAATCCTCTTCCTTGACTGATTTAGGACTATGTTCTCTTCACAAAGAAAACGGTTAAATACCTGGTTAATTCGATTTATTGGCTTCTTCGAGATGTTGTTTCAAGTATTCAGCATCTCGATTACACGGATTTAGTTCAAGCGCTTTGTCGATGGCTTGCCTGGCGGCATCCAGAAGATTCAATTGCAAGTTGCATTCAGCGAGTCTTACAAACGTGTCAGAATCTTTGGGGTTCAGCTGCAGCACCTCTTGATAGGCATCAATTGCATCCTCAAAGCGCCCAAGTTTTCGTAACGCCTCACCCAGCATGAAGTGACCGGGTGAAAATTTTTTGCTGCCTGTTACAGCGTGGGCAAACTCCTCTGAAGCTTCCTCGAGCTGACCTTCCTTGAAATACGCCATACCAAGTTCGAATCGGGCTGACGTGTATGCCGGGCTAATCTCAACGATTTTGGAAAAAATGCCGATGGCCTCAGCGTTCTCCCCTTTCTGGGACAGTACAACCCCCAGCATGTAAAGCGCTCTTGTGTAACTCGGGTTGAGCCTGACAGCTCCTTCGATCGCCTCCTGAGCCCTGTCCAGATCGGAATTTCTCAGGCAAGCAAGGCCGAGACGGTAAAATGTTTCGGCACTTAAGGGGTTAAGCTCAAGAGCCCTGCGGTAATCCTTGATACACCCAGAGAGATCTCCAAGTCCGTATCGCGCCAGGCCCAGCTTGAAGTGAACCCTGAACGGCTCACTTTCCCCTTCAAGGGATTTCTCCAGGGCGGTGATGGCGCCCTGAAGATCCCCTTTATCATATAAGGCCAACCCCTTGTAATAGTACGCTTTGGCCAGGCTGGGATTCTGCTTGATTGCGTCTTCCCATAATGCGATGGCCTTGTCAACCAGGCCGCGATGATAGTAGTCGATGGCCTTCTGGTGAAGAAACTCTACATCTTTCACCAGGTTGGTCCCGCACTGATCGCAGAACTTGGCTTGCGACCCGACGGTTGCTTGACACTTGGGGCAGTCCATAACCTCTCCTTAAGAAGGGGCTACTTGGCCAACTCTACGGCAATCGCAGCTTCACCGCGGTAAATGGTGTTAATGCCGGCGCTGGCGAAGTGGTACGGAGCGAACACCACCCCTTTGGGC
>CALZIC010000156.1 GCA_945787285.1 uncultured Desulfuromonadales bacterium | reverse complement strand
CGGCGGTCCGACTGAGAGAGCAGGTAGTTGGGCATCAGCGGGATCTTTCCGCCGCCGCCCGGGGCGTCGACCACGAAGGTCGGAACCGCCATGCCGGTGGTGTGGCCGCGCAGGTTTTCCATGATCTCCATCCCCTTGGTAATCGAGGTGCGGAAGTGGGAGAGTCCCTTCGACAGGTCGCACTGGTAGATGTAGTACGGCTTCACCCGGATCATCAGCAGTTTCTGCATCAGTTTTTTCATGATGTTGGGGCAGTCGTTGACATCCCGCAGCAGAACGGTCTGGTTGCCGAGGGGGATGCCGGCGTCGGCCAGTTTGGCGCAGGCATCTCGGGTTTCAGAGGTGATCTCGCGGGGATGGTTGAAATGGGTGTTCACATAGATCGGGTGGTATTTTTTCAACATTTCGACCAGCGAATCGGTGATGCGCTGGGGGAGCACCACCGGGGTGCGGCTGCCGATGCGGATCATTTCAACGTGCTCGATGGCATGGAGCTCTTTGAGAATCGATTCGAGCTGGTCATCGCCCAGCACCAGGGGATCGCCCCCGGAAATCAGCACATCGCGAATCTCCGGATGCTTGCGAATGTAGTCCAGGCCGCTGTTGACCAGGTCCTTGCTCAGGTGGGCGTCCTCCACGCCGACCACCCGCCTGCGGGTGCAGTGGCGGCAGTACATGGAGCAGATCCGGGTGATGAGAAAGAGCACCCGGTCCGGATAGCGGTGGGTGATCCCCGGGACCGGTGAGTCGATATCTTCGTGCAGAGGGTCCTCGTGGTCCTCCTCCACGGCAGCGGTTTCCGGAAGTTTCGGCACGGCCTGCAGGCGAATCACGCAGCGTTCGTAGTCTCGGTCGATGAGCGAGGCATAGTACGGAGTGATCGCCATGCGAAAGATCTCCAGGCAGCGCGCCACCTCCTCCTCTTCCTTTTTGCCGAGCCGGATGACCTTTTTCAGGGTGGGGATGTCGCGGATAAGATTCCGGAACTGCCAGCGCCAGTCATTCCAGTCCTCTTCGGAGACGTCCTTGAAAAGAGGGATCTTTTTATATTCGGATTTCGGAAATTTTTTCATCGTTTCCCCCATTTGTGCCCGATGTGGATAGGAGTACGGGGCACAAAGTGTTACGAACAGTACCGGGACTGATAGAGCTGCCGAAGCGGTTTCGATTCGCGGATCAGCCCGAGAGCCAGTTCGGCATGCCCCCTGGTGTAGCCGTTGCCGATCAGCATGTCGATGTCCTTGCCGACCCCCTCGGCGCCGAGCGCCGCCTTGGTGAAGGAGGTGGCCATGCTGAAGAAGTAGACCTTGCCGCGGTTGCGGCACATGAGAATCGATGCCTGTTCGGTATCGGGAATGTTGACGCAGTTGATCACCAGGTCGGCCAGCCTGCCGCCGGTGATCCGGTCGATTTCCCGGTAGCAGGTCGGGGCGTCGCCAGCGTCGAGCTGAACCACGGCGTCGCAGAGGCCGAGGGCCTCGAGGTCCGCCGCCCCGGGGTCATTGGGCGCCCCGATGCCGATCACCATCCCGGTGGGGCCGGCCTTTTTTCTGGCCATATAGCAACAGAGGACCCCCGATTTGCCGGTGGCGCCGAGAATCACCACGCTATCGCCGGAGTTCACCAGGCGGGCGGTCTGGGCCGGGGCACCGGCCACGTCGAGAACGGCCAGGGCCAGGGCAGAGGGGATGTCGTCGGGGAGCCTGGCGTAAAGACCCCTTTCGAACAGAATCGCCCGCCCTGAGATCAAAACCTGGTCGGTGTCGAGGTCGACACGGTCGATCCGCTCGATATTCAAGGGGGTCAGCGACAGCGAAACCAGGGTGGCGATCGCATCACCCGGCTGCAGATCGCTGCCGCCCTGCAGCCTGCTGCCGATGGCCGCGACCCGCCCGATCAGCATTCCCCCCGATCCGGTCACCGGGTTGTGCATCTTGCCGCGCCGCGCCACGGTATCGAGGATAATCCGGCGGATTTCCTCTTCATCCCCACCGGCCTGCTGTTTGATCTGGGTGAAGCTGGCCGAATCGATATTCAGGGCATCCACATCGATCAGGATCTCGTTATCCCATAATTTGCCCATATCGTTATCGAGCATCTCCGCCGGCTGCGGCAGAACGCCCGGGGGCGAGACGACCCGGTGGGTCCCGAAGGGGCAGCCGTTTTTGAGTATTCGGGGCATGGAATACCTGTTGAGTTTGTTTGCGAGGTAGGGTGGGCTGCGCTCACCGTTTCTTTTACTCGGCCGTTCGTGGAATGGTGGGCCAGGCCCACCCTACGGTATCGCTCTTAAAAAAGGCGAGGTTGCAGGGTGTTGGGGCGCGCAAGTTAAAGTGTATTCTAGCTTCTCAGCTGAAGCATCTGTCGTACATCGTCGGAGGAGGCGATCTGGCAGCCGCACTCACCGGCGATCCGCACCGCCCGTTCCACCAGCTGGGCGTTGCTCTCGGCCAGCACCCCTCGGGAATAGTAGACGTTGTCTTCGAACCCCACCCGCATGAACCCGCCCAGGGAAATGGCGCTGTAGATGGCCATCAGGTTGGCTTTGCCGCCGATCCCCATGGCGGTCCAGTAGCTGTCGGCCGGGATGCGGCGGCGGAAAAACTCGAGCGTCACCGCATCGTACCTGACTCCGCCCGGAACATTGAGGACGAAGCCGTAGTGAAAGGGGGGCCTCACCAGACCCTCTTTGATGAGCTGCCCGGCGCCGTCGATGTGGGAGAGGTCGAAGCATTCGAGGGTAGGGCGGATGTTGAGCCTCTGCATGGCCCGGGCGGCCTCGCGCATCATCGGCAGGGTGTTGATGATGCAGTCGTCGCCGAAATTCATGGTGCCGCAGTCGAGTGAGGCCATTTCAGGCTCGAGCTGCAGCGGCTGCATCCTTTCCTCCAGGGTCATGCCGACCGCCCCGCCGGTGGTTACCTCGATCACCATGTCGCACTTGCGCCGAACCAGTTCAATGGTTTTTTTGAAGATGTTCAGGTCCTGTGTCGGACTGCCGTCCTCTTCACGGACATGCAGGTGCAGAATGGCCGCTCCGGCCTGGTGGGCGGCAAAGGCCGAATCGGCGATCTCCTCCGGGGTGACAGGCAGGTTCGGATTGTCCTTGCGAGTGACCTCGGCGCCGGTGATGGCGCAGGTGATAACCGTTCGGTACATGGCTCGCCCTCCTGGCAGCTTCAGGTTCAATATCTGAAATGTTTGATCCGCTCTCCCTTTTCGCCGAGCTCATCCATGGCTTCGATCCCTATCTTCAAATGGATATCCGCCCAGGCCTCGGTGACGAGCACGTCTGATTCTTCGGTTTTGACCCCTTCGGGTGACAGGGGGACGTCGGAGACGAGCAGCAGCGCCCCACGGGCGATCTCGTTATGGTGCCCGACGATGAAGATGGTCGCGGTCTCCATGTCGATACCGATGCAGGTCATGCTCTGCAGGCGGTCGAGAAAGCGGGTGTCGTGCTCCCAGAGGCGCCTGTTGGTGGTGTAAACGACCCCGGTCCGGTACTCATAGCCATGCTTTATGACCTTTTCGGAAACGAACTTGTGCAGCTTGAACGACGGGAGGGCCGGCACCTCGGGCGGGAAGTAGTCGTTGCTCGTCCCTTCTCCGCGGATCGCGGCGACCGGCAGAATGAAATGACCGATTTCAGATGATTTTTTCAGCCCCCCGCATTTTCCGAGGTAGAGCACCCCTTTCGGCTGCCTGGCCCTGAGCAGGTCCATGATGGTTGCGGCGTTGGCCGAACCGATGCCGAAATTGATGATCGACAACCCCCGGGTATTGGTCGCCGCCTGCATCGGTTTTTTCTCGCCCCGGATATCGCAGCCGAAAATCTCGGCGAACTTATTGACGTAATAATGGAAATTGGTGAGCAGGATGTAGTCGCCAAAGCCGTCGATCGGCATCCCGGTGTAGCGGGGAAGCCAGTTCTTTGCAATCTCAAGATGACCGTTCATTGACCCTCCTGCGTTTATTGACCTGAAAACCTTCATTTTCTTCACTGAATCCGAAACGACTAAATTATATCAGAAACCTGAATATACTCATGAAATGGCCCGATTTTTATCCCGGTCCGGCCTTCGGTCCGGCCTTTATTCGATCGGATTCCTATCCCTTCAACGATTGACAGGAGCCGGTATTCCGATAAATTTAAGGAAGACATTAATTAGTGTCTGTCGGGAAAATACCCCATAACAGGAGTTCAGCGATGCCTGAAGAGATCCTTTCTTCCTTTGCCATAAAACGTTTGAGTATCCTCAATGAAAACGGGCAGGTCGACGAAACCCTCATGCCCGAGTTGAGCGATGCCCAAATAGTCCGGCTCTACGAACTGATGGACCTGACCCGCACCTTCGACAGCCGCGCCCTCAACCTGCAGCGTGAAGGGCGCCTCGGCACCTATCCCTCGGTGCTGGGGCAGGAGGCAACCCAAGTCGGCAGCGGCTTTGCCCTGGATAGAGAAGACTGGGTCTTTCCGTCCTTCAGGGAACTCGGCGTCTACATCGCCAAGGGGTTTCCCCTTGCCCAGATCTACCAGTACTGGGGGGGGGATGAGCGCGGACAATTTTCACCGGAAGGGGCCAACATCTTCCCGATCTGTATTTCCGTAGGCACTCATGTTCCCCACGCAGCCGGGGCCGCCATGGCGGCCAAATACCGCGGGGAGAAAAGCGTGATGGTCGCCTATCTCGGTGACGGCGGGACGTCGAAGGGCGATTTTTATGAGGGGCTGAATATGGCCGGGGTGTTCAAACTGCCGATGGTGTGCATCGTTCAAAACAACCAGTGGGCCATTTCCATCTCCAGAAAGAGGCAGACTGCGGCCTCTTCACTGGCCCAGAAGGCGGTTGCTTTTGGCATCGAAGGGATTCAGGTCGACGGCAACGACGTTTTCGCCGTTTACGAAGCGACCCGCCAGGCCCTCGACCGGGCCAGGAGGGGGCAGGGGCCGACCTTGATCGAATGCGACACCTACCGGATGGCCGACCATACCACCGCCGACGACGCGCTGCGCTACCGCTCTGCCGAGGAGGTCGAAAAATGGAAAGCCAGGGATCCCCAGTTGCGCCTGAGGCGTTTTCTTGAAGGACGGGGGCTGTTGTCCGAAAGTCTGCAGCGGGAGATCGATGAGAAGAATACCGGCATGGTCGATGAGGCCGTGCGGGCCTACGAGATGATAGAGTCAGCCGAACCGAAGGATATCTTTGCTTATACCTATGCCAGCATGACTCCACGGCAGGTTGCCCAGCTGGAGGGATTTTCCGATGCCGGTAATTAATATGGTTCAGGCCATCAGCATGGCCGTCAAAGAAGAAATGGCCCGCGATGATCGGGTGGTGGTGCTCGGCGAGGATGTGGGGGTCGATGGCGGTGTGTTCCGCGCCACCGAGGGGCTGTATGAGGCCTTCGGCGATAAGCGGGTGATCGACACGCCCCTGTCCGAATCGGCCATCGCCGGGGCCGCCATCGGTATGGCCGCCAACGGTCTGCGCCCGATCGCCGAAATCCAGTTCCTCGGGTTCACCTATTCGGCCATCGACCAGATCTTCACCCATGCCGCCAGGCTTCGAAGCAGGTCGCGGGGGAGTTACACCTGCCCGCTGGTTGTCCGCACCCCTTACGGCGGGGGGGTAAAAGCCCCCGAACTGCACGAAGAGAGCACTGAGTCGCTCTTTTGCCATATGCCTGGAATCAAGGTGGTGGTTCCCTCGACCCCTTACCACGCCAAGGGGCTTCTCATCTCCGCCATCCGCGATCCGGACCCGGTGGTCTTTCTGGAGCCGACCCGCCTTTACCGCATGACCAAGGAAGAGGTTCCTGAAGAGGACTACACGGTCCCCTTGGGCGAGGCACGGGTGGTCCAGCAGGGCAGCGAGGTGACCCTGCTGGCCTGGGGGAGCATGCTCGAGCGCACGGTCCGCGCCGCCAAGGGGTACGATGCCGACATCCTCGACCTGATGACCCTGAGCCCCTTCGACGAAAAGACCGTCCTGGCCTCGGTGCGCAAGACAGGGCGGGTCGTCATCGTGCAGGAGGCCGCCAAAACCTGCGGGTTCGGCGCCGAGCTCTCAGCCACCATTGCCGAGTCGGCGATCCTTTACCTGAAAGCGCCGATCGTGCGGGTGGCCGGCTACGATGTGGTTCTGCCCCTGCCGAAGCTCGAAGACCATTACATGCCGACTGAAAAGCGCATTAAAGCCGCCATAGACGACGTTATGAGGTACTGAATCCGATGACCTATGAATTTAAAATGCCTGATTTGGGCGAAGGTCTGGCCGAGGCGGAAATCCGTGCCTGGCTGGTGAAAGAGGGGGACCAGGTCGAAGAACATCAAAGCGTCCTGGAGGTTGAAACCGACAAGGCCGTGGTGGAAGTTCCCTCGCCCAAAAGGGGCCGCATCGTCTCCTTGAATCATTCGGCCGGCGCCATGATTCAGGTGGGGGAGGTCCTGCTGACCCTGGAAATGGAGGACGCGCCGCAGGCGAGGAAGCCTTCCTTCGGCATTGTTGGTGAATTGCCTGACGCTCAGGCCGAAGCCCCGTCTCAGCGCGGGGCGACGCCGTCAAAGGCCCCGTCCGCCGAGGGGGGCATTCTAGCCATGCCCGCGGTGCGAAAATTGGCCAAAGAGCATGGCATCGACCTCGCAGGCATCGAGGGGAGCGGGCCGCAGGGCAGCATCCTCACCGAGGATATTGCCCCGCTGATTTCCAGGGAGCCGCCTTCGGGGACTCAGGCGGCTCCGGTTTCGCAACCGGAGTTGGGCGAGCGTGTCCCGATGCGCGGAATACGTCGCAGCATCGCTAAAAAACTGATGCGGTCACAAAGCCTGACAGCCTTCGTCACCACCATGGAAGAGGTGGACATGACCGAGCTGGTTCAGCTCAAAGAACGGGAAGAAGCCGAGCTTGCTGAAAAAGGGATTCACCTGACCTTTTTCCCCTTCTTTATCAAGGCAGTGCAGCACAGCCTGGGGGAGTTCCCCTACCTGAACGCCTCGGTCGATGAGGAAGAGCAGAAAATCATCCTTAAGAAAAACTATCATTTCGGCATCGCCGTCAACACCGCGGACGGCCTGATGGTGCCGGTGGTAAGGGATGTGGAAAACAAGACGATCGTCGAGCTGGCCGATGAACTGCAGCACCTTTTCGAACGGGCCAAAAGCCGTACCATCGCCCGGGAGGAGCTGAGAGGGAGCACTTTCACCCTCACCAATTTCGGTTCCTTCGGCGGCGGGTTCGCCACCCCGATCATCAATTATCCCAACGTCGCCATTCTCGGCAGCGGGCGGATTACCGATAAACCGTGGGTGGTGGGTGGCGAAATTCTAATCCGCAAGATCATGGGGTTGTCTCTGACCTTCGATCATCGGGTGATCGACGGGGCCGATGCGGCCTGTTTTCTCAACCAGATCAAGCGCTATCTTGAAGACCCGGGGTTGTTGTTCATTCAGAGTAGATAGGGGGGAACCAGGGAGGGATTAACCAGGAGGGAACAGGGGGGAACGGCAAATCCCCCGGCCCCGCTTATCAGGCGGGTTCGCCGGGGGATTTGGTCTTTCATTATCCCAAAACTCAGTGGCGGATGGGGTAGGTGTACTCCCGGTACTGCATGGCGGCCCGTACCCTCTCATAGGCGAGGAGCTCTGCCGCGGCCCGGGGGAGGAGCTTTTCCCGGCGGGCCTTCTCGAGGATCTTTTCCGAATTGGTCTTGATCCGGGTCGAAATGTGAGCAAAGGCCTCGTCCGCTGTTTTTTCCTGGTATTCCATGGCGGCCATGATCAGCCCGCCGGCATTGGCGATGAAGTCCGGGACGACCAGGACGCCTTTGGATGCCAGAACCTTTTCAGCTTCCTGGGTGGTCGGAATGTTCGCCCCTTCGAGGATGATTTTGGCCTCGATCCGGCTACAATTGTTCTGGTTGATCACATCGGGAGTGGCGGCCGGCACAAGGATGTCGCAGGGGACGGCAAAGATCTCGCTGCCGTCCATGATCCGGGCCCCTGAATAGTCGGTTACCTTGCCGGTTTCCTGCTTGGCCTGATCCAGCTTGTCGATCCGCAGCCCGCCGGAATCGAAGATCGCTCCCTTGGAATCACTGACAGCCACGATGGTCGCTCCCTTTTCCGCCAGAAAACGGGCGGCGGCGGATCCCACGCTGCCGTACCCCTGGATCGCCACCCGGGCGCCGGTGAGCTTGACGCCGGCGGCATCGGCGGCGATTTCAGCACACTCGGCCACACCGTACCCGGTGGCTCCGAGCTTGTCGAGGGGCAGTCCGCCGATTTCTTCCGGCAGGCCGAGTACCCGGCCGATTTCATCCTTGACCCAGGTCATCGCCTTTTCGTGGCATCCCATGTCCGGTGCCGGGATATATTCGGTCAATTCGCCCATCATCCGGGCAAAAATCCTGAAAACCCGTTCCATGTCGGGTCTAGAGGGGTCGACCATGATTCCGGCCTTGCCGCCGCCATGCGGCAGACCGGCGATCGAACTCTTCAGGGTCATGGTCCTGGCCAGCCGTTGTACCTCGTGGGTGTCGACGGTGGGCGAAACCCGCACCCCGCCGATGGCCGGCCCCAGGGCGGTATTATCGACCACGACCACCGCTTGAAATGGTACCTGGGGGCAGTAGATGTTCAGTATTTTGGCCGGTCCCAGATCATCGTAAGTAATCGTTTCCATGATATCCCCCCGTGGCAGGTTTGGTAAAAAGCAATGAGATTTATACCAGTTTAACCAACACCGGTCGAATTCCAAGGTCTCAGAATCGATTTATGACCACTTTGTTTCCGGAATCCACCGGTCTGGCGACCCGGAGGTTGAAAACCTCCTTCGGGATCGCTGGCATCCGCGGAAAAATTCGGTAAGCTATTAAGGTGATTGCGTATTCAGGATCGTGAACACTGTGTCCTGGCAGCTGCCGAAGGGCACTATTTTAAGCCGAGGGGATCCTGGATATATTTTTATTTTAAGGAGGTTTGCCATGTCGGATAGCAGTTACTCGAAAGGCGTTCAGGACTACATCAGGCAGGGGCAGGAACTGTCCGCGCAGGAAGCCGCCGAGCGGGCCAGAATGCGCAGCAAGAAATTCGACACCATTGCCGTGCACGGCATTTACGGAATGGAGGCGGCCCTGGCCAACCAGGGGAGCATCAACGAGCCGGCCTACCTCAGTTCGGCCCAGCACTTTGAAAGCAGCGACCACCTCGAAGCGGCCCTGGCCTACCTGATGCCGGCCTGGGCCTATACACGCATCGCAAATCCCACGGTCCATTACCTCGAAGAGACCCTGGCGCTGCTCGAAGGCTACGGCTTTGACGGCGATGTCAGCGCCTGCGCCGCCGGCTCCGGTATGGCGGCCATCTTTCTGGCCACCAACCCCTTTCTGGCTAGGACGGCCGGAGGGAAAAACATCAACGTGGTGGTGAGCAGCAAATGCTACGGAGGGACCTTCATGCTGTTCAGCGAACGCTACGCTGCAGAGCGCGGCATCGATGTACGCTGGGTGAGCGATCCACTGAACCTCGATGAGTGGGCCGGGTTGATCGATGCCGGCACCCGCTTCGTCTTTGCAGAAATGCCCAGCAACCCGACCCTCGATGTGTGCGACATTGCCGGTCTGGCAAAGCTGGCCCACCAGGCGGGTGTGCCCCTGATCGTCGATTCGACCGTGGCGACCCCCGCTCTGATGCGCCCCCTGACCCTCGGTGCCGATATCGTGGTTCACTCGGTGAGCAAAAGCATGAACACCGGGGGAATGGCCATTGCCGGAGCGGTGATTGCCCGCCACGGGATCCCGAGCAAGGTCGGTCCCGACGAGATGCGGGAAAACTTTGCCCTCTATCTCAAACTCCTGCCCGGAAGGGACTTCGGGCCGGCGCTGAGCCCTTTTTCTGCCCTGCTGATTCTCAACGATCTGCGCACCCTGCGCAGCAAAATGGACCTGATGAGCCGTAACGCCCTGCATGTGGCCGAATATCTGAGCCGGCACCCGGGAGTCGCCGGGGTCCGTTACCCCGGTCTGCCCGATTCCCCCGGTCATGAGCTGGCGCGCCGCAGCATGTGGCTGGTCGATGGTGAAGACGATTACGGGGAACCGGTCAATCGCTATGGCCACCTGCTCAGCTTCAGGGCCGCGGCGGGCGCGAAGGGGGCGCGGCGGATTTTCGACCGCCTGCAGATGATCCTGCGCGCCACCGACCTGGG
>CALZIC010000155.1 GCA_945787285.1 uncultured Desulfuromonadales bacterium | reverse complement strand
CCTCTTCCGAACCGGCCCCTTCCCCATCATCGCCGACCAGGTTCTGAAACCGGATGAGCTCCTGGCTCATGTCGGTCAGTTTTTTCGCCAGGCCGCGCAATTCGGTCTGCACGCCCAAGACGTGTTGCTGCGTTTCGGCCGCAGCCTTCAGGACCGGTTCCCTGCCTTGCGGAGGAAGCTGCACGTGTTTCGCTGCAGCCCCGTCGGCTTCAAGATCCAGCTCCCAGTAGCAGAAGCAGGCGTTCTCCCCGCCCCTGGTGTCGGCGAACGCCTTGGCCGTGGCAAACGACTCGGGATCAGCCTCGTTGATGGCACAGTATCTTTCAAAATCGGCTGCGCGATGCTCGCGAACCAGAGTGATGAAGGCCGCCTGGGCACAGGTTTGGTCGGCAAAGACCCTCGGCGGGGCAACCGATCCGGAGACGATCATTTGAACGATATAGAGCACGCAATTCTCCTTTGAGCATGTCAAGACAGTTGCCCCTGATTCAGGTTCAAGGCTTTCGTTGGATAATGATGCGGTATTCCGACTGCAGCGCGCAGCACGAACCTTCTTCGCCGCCGCCGAGAGAGCCCTGGCAGGCGATCTTGCCTTGGGCCTGCTGCTCACCGCTGCGGATCAGCTCATCGATAAACGGCTCATAGTCAAAGCCTCCATCGACGCACTCATCCCGCGAACATTCGAGTCGGAAGGCCGCGGCGCAACTCTCGGTAAAGATAATTTGCTGGTAGTTCGGTTCGGCCTCTGCATCCGCCTGCTCGAAGGCGACAAACAGCGTGAGCCTTTCGATGTCGGGGTAGAGGTCGTAGAGTCTCGTATGGCCGGTTTCGATAGAATTCATATGACCTTCTTTGTTTGTTGGATTCCGAAGTGCGGGTTGTTGAGTGCCGGAGTCGGGTGAAAGCTAAGAATAGTGGTTGGGTGAGGGGATTGCAATTATTATTGCAGATGCGATTGGAGTTCCGGGGCCTGAAGTACTCAAAGCCCCGGGGCAGGTATTAATGACGGTGCCTGCTTCGGCGTCCAAGTCCTCCCTTTTCACCCTTTACCCTATTCACACGTTTTTCCACCTTTTCCGCGCTGAGCTTTTTATGGGCCGGTACTCAAGGTCACCGCTATTTCCTTTCGGATGGTGGAGGGGACCAGGCAGCGCCCGGTGTCGTTGCAGGCCTGGGCCTCGACAGAAATGGTCAGGGTCCCCCCGGGTTTCCCCTTCGGGAGGGTTGTCGGCAAAAGAGTCGATTGAATCGAGTCTTCGCTTTGGTAGACGGCGATTTCAACCTGGGCCGCCGGAAAGTCGAGGGTTTTGCCTGAAGGGTATCGGGGACTCAGTGTAAGTTGGCCGCCTTCGAGATCGGCGCCTATGGTGGTGGGGACCAGCGTTTTGAGGGAGGCGGGGTTGGCGTTGACGTGCCACCCCTTTTTCATGTGCAGTGTCACGCTCAAATCGAGCTTTCGGCCCGGATAAAGGGTCGATGAGGAGAGCGCAGCGTCGATGGCGAGGACATCGGCGGTGGTTGGAATCACCGGCTTGGTAGATGGTCTTTTTTCCGATTGTTGGTGCTGCTGGAATTCGTACATCCCCCAGAGCATGTAGGGCATGGAACCCTTGTGGCTGTTCATGGCCGAAGTAAAGCTCTGCAGGGTCTTGTCGACGTAGGGTGCGTAGCGTGCAAAGCCGCCGTCGGCCAGTTTGACGAGGGCTCGTACGGCGAGACTGTTGCCGGTGGGAAAGGCCCCGTCAAAGGTCTCCTTGATGCGGGCGAAGAGATGCTTGACCGTCGGGGCGGCGTAATGAAAACTGCCCGCCGGGTCCCAGAGCGTCTCGAGCATGGCCTCACCCAGTCGGTTCGCCTCGTTGCGCCAGCGCTCCCGGCCGGTAACGCGGTAAATTTCCATCAACCCCGAAATCACCGTGGCATAGTCATCGAGATAGGCGGGCAGCTTGGCCTCGCCGTTGCGGACCACGTGCAGGAGGTTTCCCTGCTCGTCCCGCAGGTCTTCCAGGAGCGTGTCCGCTGCGGTTTCGGCCATGTGCAGGTATTCCTCTTTCTCAAACACCTCCCCGGCAGTGGCCAGTGCCTCGATCATCAGACCGTTCCAGGAGGTGATCGATTTGTCGTCCAGAAGCGGCTGTGGCCGTTTCTGCCGGGTTGCCAGCAGTTTTTTACGGATGACCTCGATCCGGTTCAAAAGCGCCTTCGTTTCGAGCTTTTGCCGCTTGGCCGTTTGCGCAACGGTCTCTGGCCAGTAAAGGATATAGGCCCCTTCAAAGTTGGGGTCGCCGTCGACCCCATAGACCCGGCTGGCCAGGGCATATTCCTCTTTCGACAGAACCTGCCGAAGCTCATTTTTCGTCCACAGGTAGGACTTGCCCTCTTCTTCGTCTACCGCGGCATCCTGGGCAGAGTAGAAGAGCCCCTCGGGGCTCGTCATCTCGCGGCGGATATAGCGGATAATATCCTCGGCGATACGGCGGAAATCCTCATTGCCCGTTACCTGGTAGGCCCGCACATAGGCGTGGAGCAGCTGGGCGTTGTCGTAAAGCATTTTTTCGAAATGGGGGACCAGCCACCTGCTGTCGGTGGAGTAGCGGTGGAATCCCCCTCCGACCTGGTCGTAGATGCCGCCCCGGGCCATGGCATCGAGGGTCTGGCGGACCATGGCCAGGCTCAAAGGAGCCTTGGTCCTCTGGTAATGGGACATCAGAAACTCGAGAACCGACGGCTGGGGGAACTTGGGGGCCCGTCCGAAGCCTCCATGGCGGGAATCGAAGTATTTTTCGTACCTTTTCACTGTGTCCTCGATCAGGTCCTCGGCCGGCACAAAGGGGATCGGCTGGTCCGGCAGGCTGCCTTTTTCCTGGATGGCCGCGGCGACGGCCACGGCTTTGGCCTGCACCACCTCCCGATTGTCGGTCCAGGCCTCGTGCAGACCCTGCAGCAAGTTCTTGAACCGGTCGTTGGGGAAATAGGTACCGCCGTAAAAGGGCTTGAGCTCGGGGGTCAAAAAGACCGACATGGGCCAGCCGCCGCTGCCGGTCATGCCGACCACGGCCGCCATGTAAATCGCATCGACGTCCGGCCGCTCTTCCCGGTCCACCTTGATGTTCACGAAATGCCGGTTCATCAATTCGGCGGTGGCCGGATCGGCAAACGACTCCCGCTCCATGACCTGGCACCAGAAGCAGGTCGAGTAGCCGACCGAGAGAAAGATGGGCTTGTTTTGGGCCTTGGCCTGGGCGAACGCTTCTTCCCCCCATGGATACCAGTTGACCGGGTTGCCGGCATGCTGCAGCAGGTAGGGGCTGGTTTCAAAGATCAGCCGGTTTTTTCCTTCGGGGAGAGTGGACGGACCTGCATCCTTTGATTCGTTTGTCGCTAATTCATGGGGCGCGGGTGTTTCGGCCCGGGCCGGGCGGGGGGCGAGGATCGGCAGCACCAGCAGAACGGCGGCAGTTAACAGGAGCCTTCCCATAAGGACTTGTCTGTTTCTATCGATTTTCATCGGAATCCTTTCTCATTTGCGCCTTGCGAAGGGCCTCTACCAGAGCGCCGGGGGTAAACAGGTCGGGCAGGCGCTCTGCGATTCTGCCGCGGGAATCGAGAACTACGGCAAAGGGAAGTCCGGCACCGCCATAGGACGCGAGCAGGCGTTGCAGCGACTCCTGGGGGTCGGTCAGGTCGACCCGAAGGGCGGACAGGGGCATGCGGCCTGCGGCGTTCAGTACTTCGGCGTTGGAATAGACCGTTTTTTCAAGGACTTTGCAGTTGATGCACCAGTCAGCGGTAAACTCGATCAGCACCGGCCTGTGGTTGAGCCGGGCCTCTTCGAGGGCCTCTGCGGTATAGGGCTGCCAGGGCAGGGAGGCCTCCGACGGGGCGGTCAGGGTGGTATGGACGAGCAGCACGCCCAATAGAGCGAAGGGCAGAGGGATCAGCCGGGCACTCCAGGTGGCCGATTTCACCAGGGAGACGATTCCCCACAGCGCCAACGCTGCCGCCCAGAGGACCCATGCGTAGCCAGTCCAGGGCGGTGACAGGAGGCTTTGGGCAAAAAAGACCGCTCCGGCCAACAGGACAAACCCCAGCACTTCCTTCAACCTGAGGGTCCATTCTCCCCCCTGGGGCAGCCGGTTCAACAGCCCGGGCGAAAGGATGAAGATGAGGTAGGGGAGGGCCAGGCCGAAACCGATCAGGGCAAAAAACCACAGAATCATCGCTGGCGGTCGGGTCAGGGCAAAGGCCAGAACGCCGCCCAGAAACGGTCCGGTGCAGGGGGTCGAGAGAATCCCGGTCAGTGCACCTGTCAGCAGGGGCTCCAGGTAGCGTCTGCCTCGGATCCGGTAGAGCCTCTGGGGCAGCGGCAGGCGCAGGTCAAAAAAGGTGAGAACCCCGGCGACGGCCAGGAACAGGACCAGAAATGTCAGGAAGAGATCGGACTGAAAGAGGAAGCCCCAGTTCTGGTGAAAAAAGGCGGTCATCCCTCCCAGCAGCAGAAAAAAACCGAGAGATCCGGTCAGGAAAGCCCCGGCGGCACAAAGGCGTGTGCGGGTGTTTTCCCCGGTTTCGTTGAGAATGGCCCGGATCTTCAGGGGGATTGCCGGCAGAACGCAGGGGGTCAAGTTCAACAGGATCCCTGCCGTTACGGCTAATATACTTTGTCCTACCAGTTCTCCCATGGCGTTTGCAACCCGGTGATGTCGCGTTGTTGGACTCATCCGCTGCAGCGGGGAGGGGTGTTTTAATTATACACGGGGAACCCCCGTCGTTCTGTCCTCATGGTCGTAGTCGTGTCCGAGAGGAATTTGCCGTTGGGCGATCGTCAACGTTTGCGGAGCGGTATTGCAGGAAGATGGCGCAGGTGGTGGGTGTTTATGAAAGGGAGGAGAGGGACACTCTGATCATAGAGGGGGCCTCAAGCCCCCTCTGTGAGAGTACATGTCGGGAGGGCTAAGGAGTCGTTGCTGCGGGCTGGGGAAACGCCGGAATGCCCCCCTGGTCGAGAATTATCTGGTAGGCGCGCGGCCCGAAGAGAAAGTCGACAAAACGCTTGGCCGCGCCTTCGAGTTTCCCCTTCCACACGATGCCGAGTGGCACGAACAGGCCGTACTTGTTCTCCTGCACATTGGCCGTGGTGGGTGCTACGCCGTCGAGCTTCAGAAACTGCACCGTAGAACCTGCGGCGCTGGCTCGGGGAATGTAGGCGAGGGTGTAGGGGTAGTGCTCCAGGGTCTCCACCGTTTCGGTGGTGGTGTGAGTCGTAATGCCGGCCAGCGGGCTGATCTCTTTAAGAGCCGGAAAGGCTCTTTCCAGAGTGGTACGGGAGGAGTCCCCCGGTTCCCGGTTGATGACGAAGATCTTTCGATCCGGGCACGCCCCCAGTTCGCTCCACGAGGTGATCTCTCCGGAATAGATAGCGATCAGCTGCTGCGAGGTCAGGCTGTCGACGCAGGGTTCCTCCAGGTTGGCCGCCAGGGTGATCGGCGAGTAGGCCAGGATGCCGAGGTTGAGGTCATCCCCCTTCTCATCGTCCTTGAGTTGGCGCGCCACCCGGGCCAGGTCGCTATAGCCCTTGAGCAGCCTTTGGATGCCCCCCGTACTTCCGACGCTCGGCGGAATTTCCACCTCAACCCCATGCTCCTCCGAAAAGGCGGTGCCGAGGGCCTGCAGAAGTTGTTCGCTGTCTCCGGTTCCGTCGATGACCAGGCGCTCTTTCGCCCAGCATCCGCCGGCCCATCCCAGCATGAAAATGCCCACGACTGCGAGCTTGACCAAGGTTTTCATTTCCCACTCCTTCATCATTTCAGATCCGAACGATTCAATTTCACGTATTCAATATTGGTTTCGGTGTTTTGCGGTTTTCCCATGTTGCGTTACTTGGCCGGATTCGTCTCTATTTACTGTTCGATCGGAATAACGCCCTGGCCACTTCTGCTCGATTCCTGTCGGTGACGTCAAGTCCCACGGCGAGCGCTCCGACAGCCTCGCCTTCTTCATTGCACAAAGAGGTGCAGCTCCAGTGGCAGGTGAGCAGGTTGCCGTCTTTTGTGAAACATTCCAGAACGATAGAGTCACTCCCCGGCTCGCAGCTTGTGGCCTCGAGTATTTTTTCCCGGACATCCACGGCAAAGAGGAGCTCAGGGAGGTTCTTGCCCAAAACCTCTTCTCGCGACCAGCCGAAGGTCTTTTCGGCCTGCTCGTTCCATTCGGTTACGCAGCGCTGCGGGTCAAGGACCACAAAAGAGAGGGGCGTCGTTTCAAAGACTTTCCGAAAGAGCTCCTCGCTCTGCCGCAGTTTGTGGGTTTTTACCCGGATCTTGTCATCGAGTTCCCTGGGCTGGGCTTCAAGCTGGGTGTTGGAGTCTTTGAGACGGGAAAGCATCGCCTTCAGAGATCTGGACAGGGAAAGGATTTCGTCCTTGCCCACCTCAGGAATTTCCACATCTGTGTCACCGTTGCCAATGCGGTCGGCGAGGCGGGTCAGCGCGGTCAGCGGCTTGGTAAAAAACCGGGCGAAAAGCATCGCCAGCAAGGCGGCCAGGGCGCTGACGCTTGCCGAGGCCAGTATGCCATTTCTGAAGTGCGCCTTCTCCTGCAGCTGGAGGTTGGCCAGGGAGAACGAGGCATAGATAAAACCCTGCGGCGGCGCGTTTTTC
>CALZIC010000154.1:6752-13415 GCA_945787285.1 uncultured Desulfuromonadales bacterium | reverse complement strand
TTCCTCGGCAAAGAAGAAACCCTATCGTTTTAACCTGAATCCGTGAGTTCTGACCGGGCAACAGCGCAAGTCATTGATCTGCCTAAGCGTTCAAAAAATCACCGACGAACCTATGGGTGCGCCTCAGATTTTTTGAAACACTTATTCAGGCCAAGCACTTACACTCTTTTGCCGCCCCGAACTCACGGATCCAGGTTTAATGCAACGGACAGATGACCCTCCGCCTTGAACAAATCCACAAAAATGAAACAGAACTAACCTGCCAAGGCTGGCAGATACTAGCAAAAAAGCGCCCTGATGTCCACCGGTAAATCGCCCGCCAGAGTATATACCAGGCGCCTTAAAGGCCCTACTGCAGTGCCCTTTCAAGAGCCTGCCTGACCTCCTTGATGTCCGCCCCCGGCACGAGGAGTTTCTTGTGACGCGACCTTTCACCGCCAATCAGCGCCACCGCGCTTTTAGGCACCCCGACAAGCTTTGCGAAGTACTCGCGACAGAGGGCGTTGGCAGCCCCCTCAACCGGCGGCGAGGTCAGGCGGACCTTGAGCTCCTCGCCCTGAATCCCCACCAGCTGATTCCGGCTGGCCCGGGGCTGAACATAAACGCTTAGCACGACCCCCTCAGACGTCTCCTGCAGAAAAGGCACTCTCAGAATTCCTCATCGAGAATCTGGTCTTCAGGGGCCAGTTCACGGATCCCTTCATCGAGGGCGAGGGGATCTTCGACCTCCCCTTCCTCGGCAGGCCCATCCTCCAGAGCCACAACATCGAGATCGAGAAGCCGCATGTGACTTTCTACCAGCGCCCTCAAGCCCGCCTCGAAGGAGATCTTCTGCCGCTTGACTTCCTGAATTTCACCGATGAGCTGAATACGCCGGTCCTCGGCATCACGAACTATGCGTTCTCCCCGCAACTGCGCTTCAGAAATGACAATTTCGGCCTCCCGGCGTGCATTGTCTGCCAACTCCCCTGTGACCTTCTGTGCAGTCAGCAAGGTCGCTTTGAGCATCTCTTCGCGCTCCTGCATTTCCTCCAGGGACACCCGATTGCGGGTGAGGTCTTCCTTTAACTCCTGGTTGGCCTTAGACAGTTTCTCCAGTTCCTCGGCAACCAGTTCGAGAAAGAGATCAACCTCCCCCTTTTCGTAGCCGAAAGTCCGGGTTCTGAACTGCCTCTTCTGTATGTCGATCGGCGTAATAGCCATGTTTCCCCCTAAAAACCGGAAGCCAGGCGATAGAGAACCAGGGAGATCAGACGCTGGATAAAAAAGAGCCCAAACAGAAGGGCAATGGGGGAAAAGTCCATGCCGCCGAACTGCAATGGCAAAATGCGGCGGAGGCGAAACAGCACAGGATCGGTGGCATTGTGCAGAAACCGCACAATCGGGTTGTACGGATCGGGATTGACCCAGGAGATAATGGCCCGGGCAACTACAATATAGATGTAAAGGGTGAAAATCATGTTAATCGCCTGAGCAATCAGCATGATGAGTTCGCCAAAGAATCCCATACAAATCATTCCTTTCTGAAAAGAACCGGTCCGCCCGACAACCCGTTGCAGCAAAGGAGCAGAACCCCTATGGGCAACAGGAGACGGGGAGTGCGTCCTTCTGCAGGTGTTTAGCAACCACAAATTAAGTGTATGTTTATACAGTAAGCAGCGAAAATGTGTCAAACCCTTTCCCGGAGAAGAGAATAATTAATACTCTGCAAGTAGAAGTTGACTTGAGCCAGCGGAGGAGTTTTTTTGACATGCCTTAAAAAAAGAGCTACATTCGCTGCTTAACTTGCGAAACATCGACAGGAAATACAACTCGACAAAGAGGACCGCCATGAAACGCACCAGCAACCTCCGGATCACCCGCTCCACCCCGCTCATCGCTCCCGCCGACCTGAAGCAGGTATTTCCCCTGTCGGAGAGCAGCGCCGAATTTGTCACCCGCTCGCGGGCCCAGATTACAGAAATCCTCAACAACCGCGATCCGCGACTGATGGTGGTGGTCGGTCCCTGCTCGATACACGACCCCAAGGCCGCCCTCGAATATGCGGAGCGACTGGCCGTACTGAGCAAGGAACTCGAAAGCCAGCTTTTCATCGTCATGCGGGTCTATTTTGAAAAACCGCGCACGACCATCGGCTGGAAAGGCCTGATCAACGATCCGGACCTCAACGGCACCCATCAAATCTCCAAGGGACTCGGCATCGGCCGCAGCCTGCTCTGCTCCATCACCGACATGGGGCTTCCGGTCGCCTGTGAGATGCTCGACCCGATCACCCCCCATTATGTCGCCGATGCGATCAGTTGGGGCGCCATCGGTGCCCGCACCACCGAATCCCAGGTACACCGGGAGATGGCCAGCGGGCTCTCCTTTCCGGTCGGCTTTAAAAATGGCACCGACGGCAATCTGCAGATTGCCATCGACGCCATGAACGCGGCCCTGCACGGGCACAATTTCCTCGGCATCAACAACGAGGGGCGCAATGCCATCGTCGAGACCACCGGCAACTCCGATGTACACATCGTGTTGCGCGGGGGCAACAACGGCCCCAACTACCATGCCGAAGACATTCGCGAAATCCGCGAGCGGCTTGCCAAGGCAGGCCTCAGCACCAGCATCATGGTCGACTGCAGCCATGCCAACAGCAACAAGGACCACGAGCGCCAGGAAATCGTCCTGAGCGATGTAATCGACCAGATCGAGGCCGGCGAAAGCACCATCTGCTCGGTCATGATCGAGAGCAACCTGGAGGCGGGCAACCAGCCGACCACCGATGACTTCTCCCAGCTCAAGTACGGGGTTTCGATTACCGACAAGTGCATCGACTGGGCAACGACCGAGCGCCTGCTGCGCAATGCCTGCCAGCGGCTTCAGGCCTGCGGCGGCAGGAAGCTGGCCTGATCCCGCAGGCAACAGACAGAACACCACCATGACCGAGCCCACAGCCCCCGATACAGACGCGCGGCAGCCCTCTTGCTGCAGCGCGTCTGAAGAGCCGCCCCCCGCGCAGGACTCAAGTTCCTGCTGCCCCCCCGCCAAGCCTTCATGCTGCCCCGCGGAGGCACCCGCGGAGGCACCCGCGGAGGCGCCCTGCTGCCCGCCCAAAATCGACGACGATCGGCCGGGGTACCGGATCTGGCCTTTTGTCACAGGGTGGCTTGAAACGTCAGCCGGGCGTGTTCCGTCTGTAAAGGCCGCCATCGACTGGAATGACCGCCTCGGTCGCTGGCAGATGCGTTGGGGATTCGGCAGGGACCGCTACAGCATCGCACCCGGCATCTACGCCATCGGCTCGCCTGGCCTCGACTCCCCGGTGCTGGTCTCCGCCAACTACAAAATGAGTTTCGACGTGCTGCGCCAGGCCCTGCAAGGCGTCGATGCCTGGATCCTGGTCATCGACACCCGAGGCATCAACGTCTGGTGCGCTGCGGGTAAAGGGACTTTCGGCACCGCGGAAATCGTCAAACGGGTCAAAAACTCGGCGCTCGAAAAGCTCGTCAGCCACCGCACCCTGATCGTCCCCCAGCTGGGTGCGCCCGGAGTCGCCGCCCATGAGGTTCGCCAGCAATGCGGTTTCAAGGTGGTTTACGGCCCGATACGTGCCGGGGATCTCAAAGCCTTTCTGGCTGCCGGCCAGCAGGCCACAGCTGAAATGCGCCGGGTGACCTTTTCGATCATGGACCGGCTGGTTCTCACCCCCGTCGAGCTTCGCAGCATGCTGAAGCCTTCGCTATGGGCCATACCGATCCTCTTCGCTCTCGGCGGAGTCGGCCCCCAGATTTTCTCTTTCGGCCAGAGCACCACCCGGGGAGGGGCGGCACTCCTTGTCTACCTGGCCGGGCTGCTGATCGGTGCGGTCTGCGTACCGATCGTTCTGCCCTGGGTTCCGGGGAGGGCATTCTCCATAAAGGGAGCGCTTGCCGGCGGCCTGGCATCACTGGCCGCCCTTCCGCTCTACCTGGGGCAGACGGGGCTACTCAACGCGCTGGCCCTGATCCTGGGGATCATGGCTACAGCGTCATACTGCGCCATGAATTTCACCGGCTCGACCACCTTCACCTCCCCTTCGGGGGTCGAAAAAGAGATGAAACGCGCAATTCCGCTCCAGATCTCGTCCCTTGCCGTCGCCGGGGCCTGCTGGATAGCGGCAGCCTTCTGAGCGAGACCTCAATGAACCAGTTGCAGTACCTGAAAAATGTTTCGACCCTGACCCTCGACGCCCCAACCTGCATCGGATGCGGCCTGTGCCTGATCGTCTGCCCCCACCAGGTGTTGTCGCTCGACTCGGGCAAGGCCCGCATCGAAGCCCTCGACCGCTGCATGGAGTGCGGGGCCTGCGCAAAAAACTGCCCGGTCTCGGCCCTCGATGTCCACGCCGGAGTCGGCTGTGCCAGCGCCATCATTCATGGCTGGCTGACCGGCCAGGAACCGAGTTGCGACTGCTCCGGGGACGGCAGCTGCTGAGACAACTACTCCTTGCTCACCAGGGCCTCGATTTCGAGCTTGACGTCGTCGATATTCACCACGGTCACTTTTTTCCCCTCTCGCTCGCAGCGTACCAGCCCCTCCCGAACCCACTCGAGCAGCATCGCCTTTTTCACGCCGAACTTGTCTTCCACCTCATCGGGAGTGTACCAGGTTTTCATCAGGGCCATGATCCTGCCTCCTTTTGCAAGGGGTCAACTTACGAGTAAACTATAACCTGACAAGTGGCCACTGTCTCGTGGAACCAGAAATCTTCATTTTATCTTTACAAAAATGGCCTAACCATTTAAATTCAGAGAATCCTCTTATCTAGATTCGCAGGCATATGGAACATTCTGTACTGATCATCGATGATTCCCAGCTCGCCCGGCAAAAAATGCTGGAAGGGCTCGAGGAAACAGGGCTTTTCAAGCACTACCACGAGGCGGAGAGTGTCCTGGAAGGCTTCAAGGTAGCCCTTAACGAGCCAATCGACGTGGTCCTGTGCGATCTCGACATGCCGGGAATGGACGGCTTTAAATTTTTGAGCATGATCAAAACCCGCACCGAACTTCAGGACATCCCGGTGATCATGGTGACCGGCCGTTCAGACCTCGAGACCAAAATCCGGGGCCTTGAGCGGGGCGCCAGCGACTACCTCACCAAACCCTACGATCCCGGCGAACTGGTGGCCCGGGTGAAGGTTCAGCTTAAGATCAAAACCCTGCAGGACAGCCTGAAAAAGAGCAACCAGGCCCTGCTCGAGCTTTCCAATACCGACCCCCTCACCCGGCTCAACAACCGTCGATTCCTCATGAAAGCACTTGAAAAAGAGCTGCAGCGCAGTGAGCGGTCCCAGAAACCGCTGGCCCTGATCATGATCGACATCGACCACTTCAAGAGCATCAACGACACCTATGGGCACCAGCAGGGGGACTGCGTCCTCCAAGCCCTGGCCGACCAGATGAAGACCCAGCTGCGCGACTACGATATCGCGGCCCGATTCGGCGGGGAGGAGTTCGCCCTGGTGTTGCCCGAGACGGAACTCGCCAAGGCCCTGCAGGTGGCCGAGCGGTTGCGCGAAGCAGCCACTCAGGTTCGCTGCCCGGACGAGGGCACCGAGATGGCATTGACCATCAGCCTCGGCGTAGCCGCCTTCCCCATGCCCAAGATTCGAACCATCGACGATCTGATCCGCGAAGCTGACCGCGCGCTCTACCTGGCCAAGGAAAAAGGGCGCAACCGCGTCGAAACCTTCGAGCCATAAACCTGGCTCCGTGAGATCGGGGCGGGAAAAGAGTGTAAGGGCTTGGCCTGAATAAGTGTTTCAAAAAATCTGAGGCGCACCTCTAGTACTCTATAAACCATAAACTATCGCATCTTGCTGGTTACTTGACGCACCAACTGCGTTGCGACTTCAGTTGCATAGCGGTGCTATGCGCCGTCAGTCACGCCTTGTTGGTACGCCAAATTCCTGCGCAATCTTGCAACGCTTTATGATGTATAAGAGTACTAAGTTCGTCGGGAGGTTCCAAACCTTAGGCAGGTCAATGACTTGCGCTATTACATGGTCAGAACTCGCGGATCCAGGTTACAAAAGGCCCTCAGTGCGAGGGCCTTTTCTCTTCAATTTTCCATTTCGATTCGAATATCGTCATAATAGGCCCGGGCCGATTCTTTGGTATTGTCGGTGTCGGTCATGATGGCAATGGCTCCGACTTTCGGCGGCTCCTCACCGAAAATGGCCCGGTAATCCTCCAGCACGTTGCGCCGTTCCTGCCGCCAGACTCCAACCCCCTCGCCACCGCTTTGGACCGCCAGCATCACCGCGTTGCCGAAGTAGGGGTTCGGCAGGAAGCGTTCCCGCGGCAACCTGTTGGCCCAGATATAATTGATGCTCCGGGTTTTAGGCGGGAACCAGTGAGGGAACACCACGTACAGCCGCGCCGCATAGTCGTCACCTTCGCGGCTTCGGGCATCCCCCCGGGAAAGGACGTGGTCGACCTTCCAGCGCCAGCTCAGAACCGGAAAATTCTCCAGTCGGTAGCTCTTTTTGAAGACCAGGCCCGATGCCGATTCCTCGCTTTCGGCCCGGAGCACCCGGCCTGCGCCGTCGGAAACGATCTCGTAGCGGGTCTGCCCGTGAAAGCGTTCCTCCTTCCACCCGGACAAGTCCCCCGATTCGAAGTCGTCGATGAGTTC
>CALZIC010000154.1:0-6723 GCA_945787285.1 uncultured Desulfuromonadales bacterium | reverse complement strand
CTGCCTTGAGCAGAGGCCATGGAACCAGGGGGCGATGCCTGACATGCAATGGCTTGGGTTTCATGACTCTTTTGCCTCCTATTCCTTTGCTGGACTTGCACCCAAAATAATACCCCAAAACGGACCCTTCCGCTTTGGGGTATAGTCAAACAGCCAAATCGGGAGACGACTTAGATAAAACGCCCTTGCTTGAGGAACGCCCGGGCCGCCTCGCGAGGACTCGCCTGGGCGGCGCGGGCTTCCATTTCCTGGATCGCCTCGGCGGAAATTGCCCCCCCCAGCTTGTTGATAAGGCGCGCCAGGGCAGGAAACTTTTTGAGGGTATCCTTGCGCACCACGGTCGCCGCCTGGGCCGCCAGGTCGCCGCTGACCGCGGTAGGCTCCTCGAAGCCGAGAGGCTTGAGCCACACCAGGTTAAGATTCTGATTGTAGGCGTCTTTGACCGCCTGATAGAGAGCCTCCGGGTCACCGATCCCCTCTTTTTTGAGAACCTCGATCTGCCCGACGCCGGTGTATTCGACGTACATATCGAGTTCGGCCTTCATCAACGCCTCGTGGGCGGCAGCGGTCGTGTCGAAACGAACGACCTTGATACTGGTGCCGGTCCGCTCACCGATAAGGATCGAGAGGGTTTCGGCCAGAACGTCCTGCTGCAAAGTGCCCTTGGAACCGATAACCAGGGTCTTGCCGACACAGGCATCGGCTGCGGGGGACAGGGCCATAACAGCCAGGAAAGCCAGCAGCACCCCGCGCCATCTTTTCATTTTCGCTATAAGAACCATGTCGCTATCTCCTTCTAATGGATTTTATCGTCCAGAACAGTGTGGTCCGCCGGTGGCGGATCGACGGGCCCGAATTTCTCTTCATATGAATCGATGTTTTCCTGCAGCACATGGATCAGACGCTTGATGTGCCGAGGCGAGGTAATAATCCGATTGCGGACCCTGGCCCTGGGTACTCCGGGCTGCACGTAAACGAAGTCGAGCACAAATTCGGCATCGGTATGATTGACGACTGCCATGTTGGCATAAACACCCTGGGCCGTTTCTTCATCGAGCTGGATCTCTATCTTAACCTTCTTTGCTTCCTTGTCACTCACCTGAGCCTCCTGCTCCAATAAAAGTTATTACCAAGAATAATCGTCACTGTCCGACTCCGGCCCCGGCCACCGGGGCCACCAACCAGGGCTCGTAAACCACCCGGTCGAGAAGGTAGACCTCCTTCAGGTCGTCGCCCTGCCCCGCCGGAGACTGGTCGAAGTGGTCGTAAAAGATCGCCACGTTCCCTTCAGCTCCGGTTTCGGAAAGCAGGACGGTGTCTGCCCCCCACCAGTTGCCGCTGACATCGACAATGCCGGAACTCGCACCCGGGTCCGGAAGGAGCGGGGCGAACTGTCCCTGGCGCCCCTGCCGCCGTCTCTCTTCGATGCCCCCAGGACCGGAGCGGCGTTCCCGGTCAGCACTCTGAAACGGCCCCAGCTTGACCGCAACGCCGTTGGCGGAAAAGTTGTTTTCCCTGACCTGCGGGTAGGATGCGTAGTCGCAGAAAATGGCCACGTCGTTCTTTTCAAACAGGTTTTTCTGCACCAATGGATTGGACCGCCGGACGTTCTGCACCGCCAGCCCGTTGCTGAGAAACAGATTACCGACCAGTTTTGGGCTGCCGAGCTGATCGTTGACGACCGCGGAGTCGTTATCGATAAATTCGTTTTTTTCAACCGTCGGCATTGAAAAAGAGAGGCTCATCAGTGCCGTCCGGTTGCCGGCGAAGAGATTTCCTTTGATCACCGGCGAGTTCTGGGTCTGGTCACAATGAATACCGACAAGGTTGTTTTCGAAACGGTTTCCGGCAATGGTCCCGGGGAAGTTGCGCAACAGGCTGACCCCCCGCTCATTCTGTGTGAATTGATTCTTCTCAATGCGCCCCGAGCTGTTGTGAGAGCCGAGGATGGCCGCCCGCCGGTAACCGAAAAAATGGTTTCCCGCAATTTGCGGCGCCGATTTCATTTCGACATCGATACCGATTTCACCCGACTCGAACCGGCATCCTTCGATGCGGGGACTCGATTGTCTCAGCAATTTGACCGCGGTCTGGCTTCCCCTGAATTCACTTGCAATCAGCTCGAAGTCGCTCGAACTGCTGCCGATGGCACACAGGGCCCCGGAGAACACGGCATGATCAATGCGGCTGCCGCTCTTGCTGTCAACAAACTCAACCCCCTGCCAGCCGGCGCCCCCTTCGAAAGCCACGGGGGACCCGGCCATACCGAGAACCTTCAGGGTACCGAGGACCCTCAGGGTGGCCCCTGGGTTTTCGGGGCGGATGACCGACCCGGCGGAGATGGTCAGCACAGCCCCCCTGGCTACGGTCACGGTGTCGGATAGACGGATGTCTCCCCGCCACTGCGCGTTGCCGGAAATCGTTCCGGAAACCGTCTGCTCTTGTGGAGTCAATTTGGTTGCTGTCAAGGCGTTGCCGACGCAGGCCTAGCCTTGCGTTAAGTCAAGGAGGCACAACGCAGACAGCGGCCAAAAGGGCCGGAATTTAGGTCACGATTAACCGCACAGTGCACTAATACAGTATCGGCACCCCGGCAGGCCGCAGGTCTTCTGCCTCACCGGAGTGACTGTGAGGAACCCCCTCGTCATGTTCCTCAACGTCAGGTTCAAGCAGTTCGCTTTTATCTCCGGGGACGTGCACCCCTTCAACATCGAGGGCGTGAATCGCTCCCAAGCGGCTGCCGAAGACGAGCCGCCCCTGGTAAAAGACCGGGGTGCTCTGGATGGCGCCGGCAGCGGGAAAGGCAGCCAGCAGGTCACCGTTGTCGGTGCCGACAACATGCAGCACACCGTCGTTATCCCCGATGTAAAGGCGGCCTTCGGTCACCAGCGGGGTGGCGTAGACCGGGCCCAGCCCGTCGAGGGACCAGACCGGGGCACCGGTTTCGACATCGAGTTTCCAGAGGGTCCCTCCGGCTGTCCCGATGTAAAGGGCCGCGCCCTCCACCACCGGAGCGCCGTAATAGCTGACCTGTTGCAGATGCCGTTGCCAGCGAAACTCGCCGGCGCGGTCAAAAGCGGTGAGAGTCCCTTCACGGTCCACCACGACCACGCCGTCGGGTATCAGCGCCGGGGCAGCCAGCAGCCCGGCGGCCAAACGCTGCCGCCAGAGTGGCGCTCCATTGAGGTCAAGGGCGGTCAAGGTGCCGCCGCTGTCGGCCAGGTAGACCCGGTCCTCCACCACCAGCGGGGTGGCGCGCAGGGCATGTCCTGACGCGTACGACCAGCGACGCGCGCCGTCACTTCGGTTAAATGCAAACAGGGTGCCGTTCCAGGCCGGCACCAGCAGCAGGTCCCCCGCCCGGACCACCCCGCCCTGGCGATGATCGTCGGCCGGTGAGGCCTCATAGCTCTGCCGCCAGAGTTCGCGGCCGTCGTACCTGTCGAGGGCAAAGACCTCCCGCCCCCAGGTCTGAACGTAAACCGCCCGTTCATCGACCGCCACCGCGCTGTCGATCACATCTTCCAGGTCGCGCGACCATCTTGTGCCTCCGGCTCGGTTTTGAGCGTACAAACGCCCGTCCCAGGCTCCGGTAAAAAGCGCGTCACCCAGGACTCTGGGGGAGGCATCGACATAACCGCCGACAGGGAAGGTCCAGGCATCCTTCAGTGCCAGGGCCTCTCTGGGACCGGTACCGGAAATCCAGGCCCCGGCGGGCTGCAGGGTGACCGTTCCGATGGTCGGGTCGTACTTGCGGTCAAAAACCGTGCGCCCGGCCTCTTCGCGGTCGGCTGTGCCCCACCAGTTACCGGAAAGGGCCACATCACCGGTATAGAAATCGCCCAGCCGAAAGTTTTCCTGGTTACCGTAAAAGTTGTTGCCGGACACCGCAATGGCGCGATCGTTTTCAAACAAAAATATTCCCGACCCGTTGTAGCGGATGATGTTGCCGCGGATATCGACCGTCGAGTTGCGAAAGTTGATCCCCTTGCCCTGGTTGTGCTCGAAGAGGGAATTGCGGATGACGAAGCGGGCCTGGCCGAGGCGGCAGCCGTCGATATTGTGGCGAACGGCGCAATCCTCCATCAGCCCCCGGGTGAAATGGGCATGCAGGGTGTAGGCGGAGTCGCGGATCTCGCAGTAACGCAGGTAGGTGTGACGGGAGAAGTCGATGCGGATTTCCAGCCAGTCTCCCGGCTTGGGTATGGCCGCGGCGCTGTGGAAGCGTATCGGATTGCCCCGGGTTCCCTCGGCGTGAAGGCTCCCTTCGACGATCAGCACCGCATCGCCAAGGCCGTCCCGGTCGGCATCACGCGGCACAAAGGCAACGTCGGTACCGGGAAGGAGGGTCAGGGTGGCCCCCTTGAAAACCTTGACCGAACCGTCGATGACAACCTGCCCCTGCCATACGGTGTCCTGGCGGATCTCGGCGTTTTGAAGGAGCAGGGGGGCCGCAGGTTCGGGCCTCTTCACGCATCCGGCCAGGGAAAAAATGAAGACCAGCGCAAGGACCCGTGCCATCGTCCAGCCGGGCCACGGCCCGACAACTTGCCTCCGATTGGCAAAAAACCGTCTACCACAGCAGCGCAATGGTCAGAACTCCATCAGGAAAAGATCTGGTAAACGACACCGAGCAGCACCGACCCGCCGAGACTGACGGTGAGGAAGGTCAGCACCACCCGCCTGCGGAACAGGCCGGTTAAGGCGACGATCGCCGGAATGCTCGAGACCGGCCCGGCCATCAGCAGGGTGAAGGCCGCCCCGCGGTCCATGCCCCGCTCGAGAAGCCCGGAAAGAATGGGGATAATGGGAATCTGGTTGGTCGGCAGCGGCAGGCCGACCACGGCGGCCACCAGCACCGAGGAAATGCTCTTCTGGCCGGCCAGAACGGTGATCCACGAAATCGGGACCAGGGTCACGATAATCGCCTCGAGAAAGATGGCCAGCAGCAGGTATTTGCCGACAAACAGCCCGGCGTCGAGGGTCCGGTCGAGGATGAAACGCAACCGGTTGGCCCGCGGAACGATGGTCATGGTTTTAACTGCCACGCCGTTGGCACTGCCTATTTCGTAGGCGCTGGCCAGACCGCCGTCATCGCGGTAAACCGGCTTGAGGCGCACCAGGTCGCCGGCCAGCAGGCCCTGACGGACCAGCATCTGGGTGACCAGGCCGGCTGAAATGCCGAGGAAGCCGGCGCCGGCCACCTTGAGCATGGCCATTTCGGGACCGAGACCCCGGTAGGTGAGAATCAGGGCATCGGGACCCATGACCGGCGAGGTCACCAGCAGGGCGACCAGCGGCGCGATGGGAGTCCCCGCCATGGCCAGGGTGATGACGATCGGCAAAATCCCGCAGGCGCACAGAGGGGAGATCATTCCCACCGCCACGGCGAGGAGAATGCCCAGAGAGCCGGCCCGGTTGATCGAGTCGCGGATGCGCAGGTCGAGCTTGTACCCCTTGATGACCCCGACCAGCACGATCGAAAGGAGAAAAAACCACCACATTTTGGCGATTTCGTCCCACATGACAGAGAGGATCTGGACCAGAATAGAGTCGGGCATCAGGGCTGTTTCTCCAAGAGGGTTTCGGGGTCGAGAACGATCGGAGAGATCTCCAGCAACTCGCTGTCGGCAACGGAGCGAAGCTGCTGCAGCACCTCATCGAGCACCTGCTCGCGGGCCTTTTCACGGGCCGCAAGGTCCTCGGGCCCCAGGCCGGAACGCTCCCGCTCCAGGGCCTCGCTGACCCGCCGGTATTGCCAGGCGATGTCGAGGGCCTCTTCGCGCAGCGCCACCAGCACCCCCCGCCCGTCGCTCTCGCAAACCAGGGCCAGGGCATGACGCCCGTCGTTCAGCACCCGCACATCTTCGCAGCCGATCGTCACCCGCACCCCGTCGAGGGCGCAGGTATTGGCATAGTAGACCGCCACCCGCCCCGGACCAGCGACCCGACCGTCCGCGGCATAGCCGATACGCCCGCCCAGGGTGCTCATCGGGCAGCGGTGGCCGTGGCGCGCATAGATTTCGTCGAATAGAGACATCGGTACAGGCATTTGAAAAACCGGTGATCAGTGATTAGTGATTAGTTTTTGGACCAGCCCCAACCCCAAGCCCCCAATCCCCGGGTTTAAAACTCGTAGTGATGCGGGCAGTCCTGCTCGCGGATTTCAAAGTATTTGGCCGTCATGTCGGGGGTGAGGAACTGGCGCACTTCCCGGAGCGATTTTTCAAAGTGGGCCATGGTGATGACCGCTGCATCTTCCTTGATGGCGTTGACGGTAGCCCGCTTGCAGAGGCTTTCGATATCCCACCCGACGTACCCTTCGCTCGCATCGGCAAGTTTTTGACGGTCGATTTCGGGGGCCAGATTCGGCATCTGGTCCATGTAGATATTGAGCATGCCGAGGCGGTCGACGGCCCTGGGGGGATGGACGAACACCTTGCGGTTGAAACGTTTTTTTTCCTTGATCACCGCCTGGTCGACAGTGTCGATGCGGTAGCAGGAACCGACCAGCATCACGTTTTCGACCTGGTTGATACGATCGACCTGCTCGATGAAGAGGCGGTTGAGTTCCTTGTCGGCGAAGGTCGGCGGGATCGCCCGCAAATTACCGGGGCTCCACTCGTAATCACAGCCGGCCCGCGGAGCCAGCCATTCGCAGTCGGAAATAAACAACACACAGGGCGCCTCATGAATAGCACAGTCGAAGGCCTCGACCAGCTC
>CALZIC010000153.1 GCA_945787285.1 uncultured Desulfuromonadales bacterium | reverse complement strand
TGGCAGGTGATGACCTTCAGGTCGTCCCTTGGGCATCGCCGCGCCACCTCCTGCACCAGGGCGGGCCCTGCGCCGTCGTCGCGGCGCAGGGTGTTGCCGTAGCCGATGAGCAGGATCAAGGGCGGCGCCCCCGGGCGATGCGGTCTAAAGGCTCGCCTGTGGGGCCGACCAGGTCGATCTCCAGGGGCATCTGGCCGACCGCGTGGGTGGCGCAGGACAGGCAGGGATCAAAAGCGCGGATGCCGTGTTCGACCCGGTTGAGCAGCCCCTCGTCGAGACGCCCGCCGCGCAGAAACCTGCTGGCGATCTGGTGCACCGTGCGGTTCATGGCCAGGTTGTTCTGGCCGGTGGCGATCAGCAGGTTGACCTTGGTCAATATGCCGTTTTCATCGACCTCGTAGTCGTGAAACAGGGTTCCCCGAGGGGCCTCGCAGGCGGCCACGCCGCGCCCCTGGTTGACCCCGGCCTGGCTGCGCACGTGGCTGTCGGTCAGCTCGGGGTCTTCGAGGGTCTGGCCGATCTTCTCCAGGGCGTAGAGGATTTCGATCAGCCGGGCGTAGTGATAGTGGAAGCTGCCGGTGACCGGGGCTCCCCCCTCGCCGAGCCGGCGGAACTGGCGCAGTTCGCGATCGGCCTGAGGTGTGCCGGCGAAATCGGCCACGTTGAGCCGGGCCAGCGGCCCGACCCGGTACATGCCGGCGCCGTTCTCGAAGCCACGGGGTCGGTAGTAGGGGAACTTGAGATAGGTCCAGACCTCCTCGCCCTCGCCGATGATCTCGTCGTAGCGGGCGGGGTCGAAATGGTCTTCGACCGCCCTGCCGGTACTATCCATCAGCCGCAGGTTGCCGCCGTAATGCTCGAGAGCGCCGTCCTCGCCGACCAGGCCGAGAAAGAGACTGGGGAAATCGCCGCAGACCTCGGCCTGTTCGGCGTGTTTCTCGAGCACCTCCACGGCCAGCTCGAGGCTCTGGTGGATGATCTCCATCGCCTGGGGCAGCCCGGCGGCGATCTGGTCGCGCTTCTGTATCGAGAGCGGCTCGCGCACCCCACCGGGGATGGCCCAGGCCGGGTGGACGCTGCGGTCGCCGAGCAGGCGGATCACCTCCTGGCCGAACTTGCGCAGCAGGATGCCGTTTCTGGCCACCTCGGGGTGCTTCTCGACCAGCCCCAGGATGTGGCGTTTTTCGGGGTCGCTTTCCATCCCCAGCAGCAGGTCCGGGCCGGAGAGATGAAAAAAGCTCAGGGCGTGGCTCTGCACCAGCTGGGCCCAGTTCATCATCTGCCGCAGCTTCTCCGCCGCCGGCGGGATGGCCACCCCGAGGATGGCGTCGCCGGCCTTGGCCGAGGTCAGGGCGTGGCTCACCGGGCAGATGCCGCAGATGCGGGCGCCTTGGCCGAGGTCAGGGCGTGGCTCACCGGGCAGATGCCGCAGATGCGGGCGGTGATGCTGGGCATTTCCCAGAAACTGCGCCCGACGCAGAATTTTTCAAAGCCCCGGAACTCGGTCACGTGGAAGCGGGCATCGGCCACTTCACCGGCCTCGTTGAGGGCGATGGTGATCTTGGCGTGCCCCTCGATCCGGGTAACGGGTTCTATGGTCACGGTCTTCATCGACGTTGTTTCTCCCTTTCAAACCCGGTTCTCTCACCGGGTATTATCTCAAAATCCTGATGCTGGTCTATACGGCACCGAGGTGAGTGTCCCGTGCGGCTAGTCGTGTCAATGAATTCTGAGTCATTTTGGGGGTTACCAAGGCGTCGCCAACGCAGTCCTAGCCGCGCGCTAAGTCAAGTTGGCGCAACGCAGGCAACGCTGAAAAGGGCCAGAATCAGAAGACAGGATTAGCCGCACGGGGCACTTTTACCCAAAGGTCCGCTCCTGCCCTTCAAGGGCCACCGGTTCGCCCCTGAGCAGGCACTCGACGGCATGCCAGATGCGATCGGCATCGGGCGGGCAGCCCGGCAGGTAGGCATCGACAGAGGTCACCTGGTGCAGCGGCAGCACCTTGGGGAGGAGCGCCGGCAGCACCTCCACCGCCTCGGGGCCATGGGGCGCGGTGCCCGGTCCGGCGTGGTAAACCGCGGTGAGCAGGTCGTTGACCTTGAAATAGTTGCGCAGGCTGGTGACGTTGCCGGTGACGGCGCAGTCGCCGAAGCTGATCACCAGCTTGCTGCGCTCGCGGATTTTTTCCACCAGCTCCAGGTTTTCGACGTTGGTCACCGCCCCCTCGACCAGGGTCACATCGACCTGCTCGGGGAACTCCTTGGCGTCGACCAGCGGGCCGTAGACGATTTCGGCATGCCGGGCCAGCTCGAGCAGCTTCTCGTCCAGGTCGAGAAAACTCATGTGGCACCCCGAACACCCCCCGAGCCAGACCGTCGCCAGGCGGATTTTTCCGTTTTGTTCAGCTGTCATATCTTATCCTCCGGGATGCTTTAAGTGCGGCGCCGTTTCATAATGCGGGGAAGAAACGCCTTTTCCTTGACCATCTCGCCGACCGTCGCCCCTTTTCTGAACAGGGCCCCCGTCGGGCACATCTGCACGCATTTGCCGCAGTCGGTGCAGCTGCGGCTATCGCCCCAGGGACGGTCGAGGTCGGCGACCAGGCAGCTGGTGATCCCCCGCCCCTTGATATCCCAGGTGTGAGCCCCTTCGACCTCGTCGCAGACCCGCACGCAGCGGGTGCAGAGGATGCAGCGGTTGTGGTCCAGCCCGTAGCGCTCGTGGCTGGTGTCCATCGGCAGAACCGGGCCGAGATAGTCGAAGCGTACATGGTCGACCCCGAGATGCGCGGCCAGGCCCTGCAGCTCGCACTGGCCGTTGAGTACGCAGACGGCACAGGTGTGGGTACGCTCGGCCAGCAGCAGCTCGAGGATCATGCGCCGGTATTCCTGCAGGCGCTCGGTTTCGGTGACCACAACCATCCCTTCCTGGGCGGTAGTGGTGCAGGCCGGCATCGGCCGGCTGCTGCCGGCGACATCGACCATGCACAGCCGGCAGCCCCCCCAGTTTTCCAGTTCGTCCATCTGGCAGAGGGTCGGAATATCGACGCCGTTCTCCCGCGCCACCTGGAGCAGGGTCTGCCCTGGGCGGGCGCTGACCATGTTGCCATTGATCGTCAGTGTCAGTGCAGTCATCAAAAGGCCTCCCCGTCGAGCCGGCCGGCCTGAATGCGGCGCAGCAGTTCATCGCCCATGCCGGCGAAGGGAACCTCGGTCAGGCGGCAGACGCCCGCCGGGCACTTCCGGTCGCGGATATGGGACAGGTATTCATCGCGGAAATAGTGCAGGGTGTTGAGCACCGGGTTAGGCGCGGTCGCCCCAAGGCCGCAGAGGGAACTGTCGCGAACCATGGCGCAGAGCCCCTCGAGATTCTCCAGGTCGCGCTCGGTGGCGCTGCCCTCGCAAATGCGCGCCAGCAGCCGGTACATCTCCACGGTGCCGACCCGGCAGGGGACGCACTTGCCGCAGCTCTCGTCGAGGCAGAACTCCATGAAGAACTTGGCCACATCGACCATGCAGGCATTCTCCCCCATGACGATCAGGCCGCCGGAGCCCATGATCGAGCCGAGCGCCTGCAGGCTTTCGTAGTCGACCGGGGTATCGAGATGCTGCTCGGGAATGCAGCCGCCGCTCGGTCCGCCGGTCTGGGCGGCCTTGAAGGGGACATCGGAGGCCATGCCGCCGCCGAGCTCGAAGACGATCTCGCGCAGCGACATCCCCATCGGCACTTCGATCAGGCCGGACTCGGCCACCTCTCCGCACAGGGCGAAGACCTTGGTGCCGCGGCTCTTTTCTGTGCCGATGGCGGCGAAGGCTTCGGCCCCGTGGCGGATGATCGGCGCGATGTTGCCGAAGGTCTCGACGTTGTTGATCAGGGTCGGGCTGCCCCACAACCCCTTCTGGGTCGGATAGGGAGGCCTGGGAACCGGCTGGCCGCGGCGCCCCATGATCGAGGCCATCAGCGCCGTCTCCTCGCCGCAGACGAACGCCCCGGCACCGATGCGCACGTCGATGCGAAAACTGAAGCTGCTGTCGAGAACCCGGCTGCCGAGCAGCCCCTTGCGTTCGGCCTCGCGGATCGCCTTGCGCAGCCGCTCGGCGGCCACCGGGTATTCGCCGCGCACGTAGACGTAACCCTGCTCGGCGCCGGTAGCGTAGCCGGCGATCGCCATCCCCTCGAGAATCCGGTGGGGGTCCGACTCCATCAGGGTGCGGTCCATGTAGGCGCCGGGGTCCCCCTCGTCGCCGTTGGCAACGATGAACTTGCGCTCCCCGGAAGCCTTGCGCAGCAGCTGCCACTTGAGTGCGGTGGGGTACCCTCCCCCACCGCGACCGCGCAGCCCGCTGCTGGTGATCTCGTCGCAGACCTCCTCCGGGTTCATTTCGTACAGGGCGTTGGCCAGCCCCTGGTAGCCGCCAGCGCCGATATAGTCATCGATGCTCTCGGGATTGACCCGGCCGCTGTTCTCGAGAACCAGCCGCACCTGCTTGCCGAGAAAGGGAAAATCCGCAGGCAGGCGGTTCTCATCGAGGGTCTTTTCAGCGATGTGGGATCTGACAATCTGGCGGGCCATCTCAGAAGTGACCTTTTCATAGACCACATCCTCCTGCCCTGCCCGGCACACCGTGACCAGCGGCCCGCGGCTGCACGGCCCCATGCAGCCGGTCGCCACGATTTCGTTGCTGGTCGCAAGGCCGGCGGCGGTAAGCTCCTCGTCGAGGGCAGCCTTGACCGCTTCGGCGCCAGAGGAGATGCAGGGGGTGCTGTAGCAGACCAGCAGGCGCAGCTCGCAGCTCTCATGGCGCTTGCGCACCTCGGCCTCAAGCTCGATCAGTTCTTTCCTGTTCATGCTTCGACTTCCTCCTTGGCGCCGCTTATTTCGAGCAGGTCCCTGACCTTGGCCAGCACCGATTCGGCCGTCTCACGCCCCAGAACCGTATCGTCGAGGGTCAGCATCGGAGCCAGGCTGCAGTTGCCGAGGCAGCGCGCGGTGTGAAGGCTGAGCTTGCCGTCCTCGGTGGTCTGCCCCGGGTGAATGCCGTACTGTTCCTCGAGGGCGCTGACGATATCCCCGGCCCCCTTGACGTAGCAGGCCGTTCCTGTGCAGACGATGCAGTTGTGCTCGCCTTTGGGGCGCAGGGAAAAAAAGTGGTAAAAGGTGGCCACGCCAAAGACCTTGCTCTCAGGCAGGTCGAGTTTGCCGGCCACATAGCGCAGCAGGTCCTGCGACAGGTAGCCGTAAGCCTCCTGGGCGGTGTGCAGTATTTCGATCAGTGCGCTGGGCTGGTAACGGGCTCGCTTCAGGGCCCGGTCGACCAACTGAAGACGCGGGTCATCGGCTTTATGACTCGAATCCTCGGTTGTCGCGGATTGCGCATCGGCCATGGTTCCTCCTCTATCGTGTAAGGCGGTGCGAAAGGTTCATGAAGGGAGCAGATCAGCAAGACCCGTTCCAACTTCATAAGCATCTGTATTCTTGACCCTTTGCATTAGCAAAGCCGAAGATCTGACACGGAGAAGGTCGATCAGGATTGCCGATGACGTATACTTGACAGGAGTTCAGACCGGGCGTTTCCACGTACTGAAGGCACCCGGTTAAACGCTGATGGTCCGAGTCACGTGGTAGGGGAGACGGTCGGTGCAATTTCCGCCGGCGTTCTGTTCTCCCCCCCTCGGACCTTTAGTCCGGCAGCCCCTGGCCCGGGAAGACTCTTGCCTTTTACCGGCATGCATGATAAAAGCATCTGCGTATTTTTGAGGGAAGTGTGGTCCGGATGTCACTGTTTGGTCTAGTGCGCCGGGTTCGGGAGCGGGAGTCGGAGTTTCAAATCCTCTTTCCCGATCATTTTCTCTTCAAAAAGCGGCCTCTAAGCCGCTTTTTTCGTTTAAACGGGGAGATTTGTGGTGACCTTTTTGATCCTGGTTGTTCTGGCTTACCTGATCGGTGCGATTCCCTGCGGCGTGGTCCTCACCCGCCTTTGCGGCAAGGAGGATATCCGTCAATCCGGCAGCGGCAACATCGGCGCCACCAACGTTTACCGGGTGGCCGGTCGCGGCTTCGGAATCGCCACTCTGGTCGGTGACGCTCTCAAGGGGGTGATCCCGACCCTGATTGCCGCCAGCATCGCCTCCTTCTCCATCACCCAGGTCGCCATCGTCGCCGCCGCCACTTTTCTCGGCCATCTCTACCCCGTCTACCTCAAGTTCAAGGGGGGCAAGGGGGTGGCCACCGCGCTCGGCATTTTCATCGTATTGTCGCCGGTTTCGGTTCTCATTGCCGTTCTGGTCTTTGCCGCCCTGTTGTGGAAATGGCGCTACATCTCCCTCGGCTCGATCTCGGCCGCTGCGGTCATCCCCTTTCTGGTCTTTTTCTTCGAACGCTCCTTCCCGCTGTTTGTCGCCACCCTCTTTATCAGTGCAATGGTCATTGTCCGCCATCGCGCCAATATCGACCGCCTGCTCAGCGGTACCGAAAACAAGTTCAAGGCCTAACTTTTTCCTTCCTTTGTTGCAAAAAATGGACAACTCCTCTAATATTTTAAAATATTCTCAGCCACCAACCTGAGTCCGTGGGCTCTGGCCAGGCAATAGCGCAAAATCTACGACCTGCCAAAGCGTTCAAAAATCACCGACGAACCTATGGGTGTACCTCAGTTTTTTTGAAACACTCATTCAGGCCAAGCACTTACACTCATTTACCGCCCCGATCCCATGGATCCAGGCTTAACCCCAGACTCCCAATTATGACCCGACGTCGTATTGCCATGTTCGTCCTCCTTGCGCTGCTGCTTCCGCTGGCCGCATTGGGCGTCAAGGTGGCTTTTTTTCTGCTGCACCCGATGGCCCCGCAGGCCCCGGTGGTGCTGACGGTCCCCGCCGGAGCCCCCTTTGCCGAGGTGGCCCGCCTGCTCGAGCGCGATGGTGTGGTCAGCGACGCACGGGCCCTTAAACTGCTGGTACGACTTCGCGGCGATGCTACCCGCATCAAGGCCGGAGAATACGCCTTCAACGAAGCCGCCACCCCCGGAGACATTCTCGACCGGCTGATCAAGGGGGACGTGCAGCAGCACCGCTTCACCATACCCGAAGGTTTCAACCTGCAGGAGATCGCCGCCAGGCTGGGCGCCGAAGGGCGCGGCGACAGGGCGCGGTTTCTCAGGCTGGCCTCCGACCCGGATTTCTGCCGGAAGCTGGGCATTTCCGCAGGCACCCTGGAAGGCTACCTCTTTCCCGAAACCTATACGGTGGTGGCCGGCATGGCGGAAGAGCGCCTGATTCGCAGCATGGTCGAGCAGTTCAAAAGCCGGTTGAGCCCCCGGATCATCGATGGGGGACGCAAGTTGAACCTGAACGTTCACCAGCTGGTAACCCTTGCCTCGATCATCCAGAAAGAGGCCGGGAACCTCGCCGAGATGCCGTTGATCGCATCGGTTTTCCATAACCGCCTGAAAAAGGGGATTCCCCTGCAGGCCGACCCGACGGTGATCTACGGCATCGACGATTTTGACGGCAACCTGACCCGCAAACACCTTCAGACGACGACGCCGTACAATACGTATCGCATCAGCGGGCTGCCGGCCGGGCCCATTGCCAACCCCGGACAGAAAGCCCTTGAGGCGGCCGCATTTCCCGCCACGACCGGTTATTACTATTTTGTCGCCAAGGGGGACGGAACCCACGCGTTCTCCAAAACCCTCAGCGAACACAATGCCCTGGTGCGCCGCTACCAACTGCGCCGCTGACGCTTCTGGGAGGAGGTCTTGCCACGATGAATCGATCTATTCTGATTGTCGAAGACAACGACAGTGTCGCAACGGCGATTGACGGGCTCCTGACCCGTCGCGGCTACCGGACCCGGCGGGCCAAAGACGGAATCGAGGCCCTTGACCTGATCCTGGCCGAGGCCCCTGCGGTAGTACTTCTCGATCTCAAGCTCCCCCGCATGAGCGGGGTCGAACTCCTCAAAAAGCTGCGTCGTACCCCCGAAACCCGCAAACTGCCGGTGATCGTTATCACCGGCGCCTATAAAGGCGAAGGGAATGCCCGGGCGGCCCGGGCCCTCGGGGTCGGCGC
>CALZIC010000152.1 GCA_945787285.1 uncultured Desulfuromonadales bacterium | reverse complement strand
GGATTGTGGATCAGCATGTTTTCGGCAATAACCATTTCGCCGATCAGGTTGATCAACTGGTCGAGTTTGTCGAGGTCGACCCGAAGATCCTGGCGCTTGACCGCCGCCTTGGCGATTCCCTGGGGGGCCGGTTTTGTGGCCGGGACGGCCGCTGCCGCGGCGGGTTTGGCCTGAGGCGCCGGCTGAGAAGCCTTGGAGGGGGCGGTTGGAGCCTTGGACGGTTCTGCTGGCGGCGGGTCTGCGGGCGCAGCGGGCTCGCTGCTTTGGACCTCGGCGAGCAGCGCTTCGAGAATGCCGAGGTGGGTGTCGATATCGACGATGTTCCCCTTGCCCCCTTCGGCAATGTCGCTAAGGGCGGTGCGCAATTCGTCGAGGCAGGCGAGCAGCGGCTCGCTCGGCGAAAGCCTGGCGAGGTCAGCTCCGGATTTGGCCAGATCGAGAACCGTTTCCATCAGGTGGCTGAGCCGCTGCGGGTCGCTGAACCCGTAAAAACCGCAGTTCCCCTTAAAGCTGTGAATGTCTCGGAAGAGCGGGGCGATCACCTCGGCGTCGCTCAGGTTGTCAGCCCATTTCAGCAGGCCCTGTTCGGCGCTCTGAAGCAGTTCGTCCGCTTCCTGAACAAAGCGCTCGATCATTTCGGGGGTAATGGCAAATTCCAGCGACGATTCATCCTGTTCCGGCTCCGCTGCGCTGACTTCTTCGGGGCCGTCTGCCGTGGACTCCGGTTCCGCAGCAGGTTCCGGTGCGGGTTCCGCGGCCTCCTCGATCGACTGCTTCAGCTTGGCGGTGATCTGCTGCGCCGCGTCCTCCATGCCCTGGTCGCTGTATTCCGACTCGACCAGGTCGAGGGCATCCTTGGCGAAGTCACAGGAATGACACAGCAGGTCGACGTGGTTTTCGGTCATGCCTATTTTGTCGCTGCGGATGAGATCGAGCAGGTTTTCCGCTGCATGGGCCACCCCCGACATGTGGATCAGATCGAGAAAGCCGGCACTTCCTTTCATGGAATGGAAGAGTCGGAAGACCGCGTTGATCGTTTCCGGGTCGCCGCTGGCGTCCTGGCAGCTCTGTCCCAACTCGATAATGGTCGGTTCCAGCTGCTCGATCATGTCGCGACTTTCCTGGACGAATTCCAGCATGATTTCAATCTGATCGTCGGAGATCTTGTTGCTCATGGGGGCCTCTGTATTGCCGTGCTGTGAAAGTTTCCGGCCTGCGGGTTCTCCCGGTGGCCGCGTCTGCAGGGAGTGTGGTATTCAAAATCCGCACCATCTTGGAGATGAAACGGCCTTTTGTTTTGAAACGCCTTTGTTTGAAGGGTTTAGTGTCGGTTGGCAGGGTGTTTCATGGGGGAAATGAAGGGGGCCGACAGGTCAAAAGGATGACCCCGGGCGGGCCGGGGATCGGGGCTTTTTGCTCTATTAATACTTGGCATGTAAATGGCAATAGTTAACAAATAAGTTATTTTATGGCCAGACGCCTGAAGGGAGGGCGGATTTGCGGAAACTTGTTCCAATCATCATCCTGCTGTTGTTGGTATCCCGGGTCGACGCCCGGGCGCAGGTCGTGCTGCATGGCATCGACAAGGAAGAAGAGCTTCTTGTTACCCGCCTGGTTCTGCAGTTCTCCGACGTTCCCGAGTTCCGGGTGCAGACCTCGGGGCAGCGAGTCGACCTTTTTCTCAGCGGTGCGACCAAGGCGACCGACCTGGGGGATCTCCCCGAAGAAGGCAAGGTCATCAGGGTTCTGCTGGGGCGGCAGAAGGGCGGAATGATGGCCTCTTTTCTGCTTAAGACCGTGCCGAAGAGTGTCAAAGTCTTGACCGGGGCCGGGGAGTCCCAACTGATTCTCGAGCTGGCCTGGGACAGGGCCAAGGGGCCGGCCCGGCTGGCGATTGCCAGCAACATCAAGGGACTGCCGCTGCTCGGTTCGGAGGGGAGCACGTTTCGCCTTGCGGGGCGGTCCGAATTCTCAGGTCGCTGGCTGCAGGTCTTTTCCGAATACGAGGCGCCTCTGGAAGTGCCGGTGCCGCTCCGCTACAGTCTTCCGCGTCTTCCCCGACTGGTCTACGAGCCCCTCGCTGCCGGCGATGTGGGAGAGCGTCTGAAAAGGGGGTTGATGCTGGGGCAAAAAGGGGACTGGCCCGGTGCGGCGCAAGTCCTGGGGGAGGTCGATTCGGCCAGCCTCCAGGGGGTGGATAAGGAAGCTTGCCTGCTGATTTATGGCGAGGCGCTGACCCGAACCGGCAAGATCGCTTCTGCCCACGATGTGCTGAGCCGCTTTGTCGATGGCCATGCCGATTCCGATCTGTATGCCAGGGGGCACATTCTGCTCTGCCACCTTGAGGCCGTTACCGGGGATCCCTACCGGGCGTTTTTTCTGCTGTCGCAGCATGCCGGCACGGACGCCAGGCCGAACTATTATCAGCGGCTCGGGCATCTGCTGCACGCCGAAATCGACCTGGTCACCGGTCGCGCTGCAAAGGCGCTGAAACTGCTCGAATCGAAGCAGGCGCTCTTTACCGGGGCGCTGGCCCCCTTTCACTCCCTGCGCCTGGCCGACGCGCTGGTGCTGAACGGCCGCAGCGCCGAGGCCCTGCCGATCTACCGCCGGCTCGATTCAACCTTTACCCCGTGGGCCGACCGTCCCTACTCCATGGCCCGCATGGGGGAGGCTCTCTTTCAGCAGGGACGCTTTGGCGATTCGGCCGACCGGTTTAAGGAACTGTCGCAGTCGCTGGGCAAGGATACCAATTCCCTGCTTCTTTTCGCCGAGGTCCGCTCCCTGCTGCACCAGGGGGCCCGGCAGGAAGCCATGGTGTTGATCGAGCAGTTGAAAGCGGCCTATCCTGCCAGCGAAGGGGAGGCCAGGGCTCGCATGAAGACGCTCGACCTCGAGGTGGTCGAACACCAGGGCGATGTTCTGCCGGCCGTTCTGCTCGAATACGGGCAGCTGTCCCGGTCTGGCGGATCCCGGGAGTTGCGCGAGGAGGCCGGGTTCAAGATGGCGCTGCTCAAGGTGCTTCAGGGGCCCGACCTGGCGGGGGTGCAGGCGCTCGATCAGTTTCGAAGCCAGTATGGCGGCGGCAAGTTCGCTCGCTATGCCAAGGCCCTGCTGGGCGAAGTGCTCCCTCAGGTGATTCAGGGTCTGATCGGGGCCGAAGCCTACGTCGAGGCGCTTGTTCTGGTCGAAAAGCATCGCTCGCTGCTGGTGACCGGTGCGGTGAAGTCCGATTTCCTCGTTGACCTGGGCGATGCCTTTGTCCGGCTCGGGCTTCTCGAGAAGGCGGCCAGGGTCTATGGATATATGCTCGACGCCTTTGAGGGCAAGCCGGCCGAGGCGTCTTTCTACCTGCCCCTGGTGAAGGTTCTGGACCTGCAGGAAAACCATAAGCGGGTGGTTGCCACCGCCGATCGCTACCTTTCGCGTTTTCCGCAAGGGGAGGCGCGCAGCGATATGCTCTTTTACAAAGTCAGGGCGCATTACGCTCGCCGGGAGCTGGAGGCGGCGGCCAAAATTTTGACAGATGAGGCCTGGCCGCCCTACCGGAAACTTGACCTGCTGGCGGGCAAGGTCTTCTGGGAGCTGGAGGATTTCGGCCGGGTCGAGACGGTGCTCGGTCGTGCCCTCAAAGATGCCGAATCGCGCGAAGCTTTTCCCGAATCGCTGGCGATGTACGCCGAGTCCCTGTTCAAGCAGAAAGAGTTCCGCCAGGCGCTCCCCCAGTACCGGGCCCTGGCCTCGGTCGACGGGTTGTCCGACCAGGCCCGCTACCGCCTGGCCCAGATCCTGCTGGTAACCGGCGGCAGGGGGGAGGCCCTTAAGGTTCTTGCCGAATTGGTCGAAAAAGGGAATGACCCCGGATGGAAGAGGGTGGCCGAGGGGCTGCTGTTAAGCGAAACCACCGCAGGGCGTTAGGAGGAGGCGATGCCGAAGATAGGAGTTTTTGATCGAACCATAGGGGTGCTCGAAAATGCGCTCGACCTGCGCATGCAGAAACAGCAGGGGATTGCGTCCAATATCGCCAATGCCGACACCCCGGGCTACGCGCCGGTCAGGATCGAGTTCGAAGAGCGAATGCGCAGCGCCCTGAAAAGCGGCGATCTGCAGGTCGCCGCCACCCACCCGCAGCATATTCCCATCGGCCCTGCCGGGGCAGACGGCGTGCGGGCCAAGGTCTTTCGCGAGCCCGATGCCACCGGCATCGGCGACGGCAACGGCGTCAGTGTTGATCAGGAAATGGTCGATATGGCAGAGAACCAGATTCTGTATGAAGCCGCCAGTCAGATTATCAGTAAAAAACTCGGGCTGCTCAAGTACGTGGCCCAGGACGGTCGATAAGGAGGCCATAGATGGATATTTTCGATTCCCTTAAAGTCAGTTCGTCAGCCCTCAAGGCCCAGAGGATCCGTCTTAACACCATCAGTTCGAATATTGCCAACGTCGAGACGACCCGAACCCCCGAAGGGGGCCCCTACCAGAAAAAAGAAGTGGTTTTTCGCTCATCGGAGACCCCTTTCGGGCAAAGGTTGGAACAGAGTTTGAATAGACAAGTGCAGGGGGTGGAGGTGGCCGCCATTCAGGCCAACCCCTCGCCCCCCAAAATGGTCTACAACCCCTCGCACCCCGATGCGGACGAAGAGGGTAATGTCGCCATGCCGAATGTCGACATTCTCGAAGAGATGGTCGATATGACCAGCGCAACCCGGGCCTACGAAGCCAATGCCACGGTGATCAAAGCGGTGAAGCGGATGGCTCTCAAAGCCCTGGAGATAGGACGGTAACGTATGAAAGACATCACTTTGGTTTCACAGCTGCAGTCGATGGTCCCCAGCCAGGCCAAGCAACCAGCTACAGGTCGATTCCGACCGGGCGGTGGAAAAGCTGCAGAGCGGCGAGTCGAAGAACATCCACGAAGTCATGATTTCCATGGAAAAAGCCGATATCTCCATGCGCCTGACGGTGCAGATGCGCAACAAGGTGCTCGAGGCCTACCAGGAAATCATGCGCATGCAGGTTTAACATTTTTATTATGCAATTTGCGCAGCGGGGCGTTTCCCGGCTGCGCCTGAAGGGTAACATCATCCTGAATCCGTGGGTTCGGGGCGGGAAAAGAGTGTAAGTGCTTGGCCTGAATAAGTGATTCAAAAAATCTGAGGCGCACCCATAGGTTCGTCGGTGATTTTTTGATCGCTTAGCCAGGTCAATGACTTGCGCTATTGCCCGGTCAGAACTCACGGATTCAGGATCTTGAACAGAGAGGCAACCGCATGGCGGAAGAGAAGAACCAACCGAGCCTGGTAAAGACGATCAGCGAATGGCCCATGTCGCGCAAGGTAAGCCTGGTGGCCGCTGTTCTGGTCTGCGTGGCGATATTTTCGGTGATCATTCTGCAGGCCAAAGAGGCCGATTACAGTCTGCTCTTCGCCAACATGGAAAGCTCCGACGCGTCGGAAGTCGTCGAATGGCTCAAGGAGCGCAAAGTCCCCTACCGCCTCGAAAACAACGCCACGGCGATCTACATTCCCGCCGACAAGGTCCATGAAAACCGCCTGGCCCTGGCCGGTGCCGGCCTCCCCAAGGGGGGGGGCGTCGGCTTCGAGATTTTCGACAAGCAGAGTTTCGGCATGACCGACTTTGCACAGAAAATCAACTACCTCAGGGCCCAGCAGGGGGAGCTGGGGCGGACCATTTCGTCGCTGGCCCCGGTCGAGGGGGCCCGGGTGCACCTGGCCCTGCCGGAAAAGCGGCTGTTTCGGCAGCAGCAGAAAGCCGGCACCGCCTCGGTCATCCTCAAGCTGGGGGCGGGCCGTAAACTGACCAGGGGATTATCCACCTGGTCGCCGGCAGCGTCGAGGGGATCGAGGCCGAAAACGTCACCGTGGTCGACTCCTCCGGGCGCATCCTCTCCGAGAACAACAAGGACGAACTGGCCGGGCCGATGACCCCCGGCATGCTCAGCTACCAGCAGTCGATGGAGCAGCGCCTCGAATCCCGTGCCCAGTCTCTGCTCGATCGGGCGCTGGGGGCGGGCAACTCGGTGGTGCGGGTCACCGCCTCCCTCGATTTCATGCAGCAGGAGCAGACCGAAGAGAGTTACGACCCCGACCGGACGGCGGTGCGCAGCGAAACCTCCACCAGCGAAAAGAACGGCGGCACCACCGCCAGTGGGGTCCCCGGGGTACAGTCCAACCTGGGGGGGGCGGCGGCCGGCAGCGGAACGACCTCCTCATCCCGCAACGAAGAAACCGTCAACTACGAAGTCACCAAGGTCGTCAGCCACAAGGTTTATCCTGTCGGCACCGTCAACCAGCTTTCGGTTGCGGTGCTGGTGGCCGATCGCCATACCCCGGCATCCGAAGGGGTCGAGGCGTCCTTCACCCCGCGCAGTGCCAGCGAGCTTACAGCGATCAGAAGCATGGTCAGCAGCGCCCTCGGCATCGATGCGGCCCGCGGCGACAATCTCGAGGTCAGCTCCATGCCCTTCGAATCGGGGTTGTTCGAGGTGGCGACGGCTGCCCCGGATGCGACTGCTGATCTTTATCAGTATGTCCCCTTTATCAAGTACGGCCTGCTCTGCCTCGGGGCCCTGCTCCTTTACTTTCTGCTGGCCCGCCCGGTGCTCAAGAGCCTGCAGGGAGCCAAGGTGGTGACCCCGATGAAGACCGTCGAAGAGCTCGAGGCCGAGCTGGCCGAGCAGCCGATGCTTCCCCAGTCGACCCCCGACCCCGCCGTGCGGCTGCGGGAGCTGGCGCTGCGGGAGCAGGGACCGTTCACCCAGATTATCAAGTCCTGGCTGAGGGAGGGGTAGCAGACGATGGAAGCCCTATTATCACGACTGTCGGGGGTGGAGCGGGCGGCGATGCTCTGTATCTGCCTGGGCGAGGAGGCCACCGCCAAGATTTTCGAGACTCTCGATGATGCCGAGGTGCGTAAGATCAGCCGCTGCATGATGACCATCGAGCATGTTCCGGCGGATGTCGCCAAGCAGGTTATCAGTTTCTTCGTCAAGGCCGAAGAGGAGTTGGCCGGTATTTTTGTCAAAGGCGATGAGTTCGTGCGCAAGGCGATCGGCGGCAGCAGCGATGCCAAACGCCGTGAGCTGCTGCTCGACCAGGTCTCACAGGGCGCGGGGTTCCGACCGCTGGAGTCGATCGCCATGATGGATCCGCGCATGGTCGCCGGTATCCTCGAGCGTGAGCATCCTCAGACGGTGGCCCTGGTCCTTTCGACCCAGACCCCGGAGCAGACCAGCAAGGTGCTCGAGGGGGTTCCCGAAGAGCTGCGAGCCGATGTCGTGCTGCGCATGGCCCGCATCGAAAAGGTGTCCCCGGAGGTGATCACTCAGATCGAGGATTCCCTGCGGCGCGAAATCGGCGTCGTCTCGAGCAGCGATCATCAGCAGGTCGGGGGGGTCGATAAGGTGGTCGATATCCTCGGCCGCATGAGCAAGGGGATGGACCGGGGGATTCTCAGTCTGCTTGAAGAGTCGAACCCCGAGCTGGCCGAGGTGATCCGCAGAAAACTCTTCACCTTCGAAGACCTCAGTTACATCGATACCCGCGGGCTGCAGGCGGTGCTGCGCGAAATCAACAACGATACGCTGGTGGTTGCCTTGAAAACCGCTTCGGACAACCTCCAGGAAGCACTGTTCGCCAACATTTCCAGCCGAGCCGTCGACATGATCAGGGAGGATATGGACGCTATGGCGCCGGTTCGCCTGGCCGATGTGGAAAACGCCCAGCAGGAAATCATCCAGGTCGCCCTGAAGCTCGAGGAAGAGGGGACGATCGTGATACCGGGAAGGGGGGTTTCGGATGTCCTTGTCTAAGATCTATAAAGGGGGCGATATCAGCTGCCTGCAGGCCCTGAGCTTTGCCGACTTCGGCGATGACGGGGGCCTCTCCGGCGGGGGAATGACCCCCGGCGCCGCGGAATTTCACGAAGCGCCGGTGGCGCAGCAGGCAACGCCCTCCGCGCAGGACCAGGCGCAGGCCCCTTGCGAACCGTCGGGCCCGGACCTTGATCATCTGCTCGAGGAAGCCCACGCCAAGGGGCGCCGGGAGGGAATCCAGGAGATGGAGGGGCGCTTCGGGACCGCGGCCCTGTCCTTTTCCGCAGCGGTCGAGGAGATCGGCCGGCTGCGCGAAACCATTCTCAAAAACAGCACCGACGACATGCTGCGCCTGGTGATGGCGATCGTCGAACAGGTGATCCCCTGCGAGGTGGCGGCGAATCCGGACATCATCCACCATACCATCGTCAAAGCCCTGCAGGCGGCGGTGCGCTCCGACCAGTATCACATCAAGGTCAACCCCGATGACATGAACGCGGTCATGGAGAAAAAACCGCTGCTGCTGGCCAGCATCAGCGGGTTGAAGAATATCACCCTCGAAGCGGAGCCTTCGATCGCCCGAGGCGGCTGCCTGGTCGAATCGGAGCTTGGCGAGGTCGATGCCACGGTCGAAGGGCAGCTTGAGGAAATTCGCCAGAAAATCCTTCATGCCGCGGCGCTCGACTGATGGATCATCTGGTCGGACAGATCAAGGGGCTCAATACCCTGAAGGTCCGGGGCAAGGTCACCAATATCGTCGGCCTGGTGGTCGAAGGGTACTGCCCCGATTCATCGGTCGGCACCCTGTGTGAACTGACCCCCAAGGACGGCGGTCCGCCGATTCCGGCCGAGGTTGTCGGTTTCCGCGATTCGCGGGCCCTGCTGATGCCGCTCGGCGAGCTGAGGGGGCTTGGCCCCGGCAGCCTGATCCAGGTCCGCCGCAGCAGCGCCACCCTCAAGGTCGGCGACCCGTTGCTGGGGCGGGTGGTCGACGCCATGGGCGAGCCGATCGACGGCCTCCCAAGCCCCAGGCTCGAACACGAAATGCCGGTCTACGCCCTGCCGGCCGGTCCGATGGAGCGGCAGAGGATCTCCGAACCCCTCGACCTCGGGGTGCGGGCTATCAACAGCCTGCTGACCTGCGGCATGGGACAGAGGATGGGGATCATGGCCGGCTCCGGGGTCGGCAAGAGCGTGCTGCTCGGCACCATGGCCAAGCATGCCCGGGCCGATGTCAACGTGATCGCCCTGATCGGTGAGCGTGGCCGCGAGGTCGGCGAATTCATCGATCGCGACCTCGGTCCCGAGGGCAAGGCCCGTTCGGTGGTGGTGGTCGCCACCTCCGACCAGTCCCCGTTGCTGCGCATGCGCGGCGCCTTTGTCGCCACCACCATTGCCGAGTACTTCTGCTCCCAGGGCAAGAGCGTGCTGCTGATGATGGACTCGGCCACCCGCTTTGCCATGGCCATGCGCGAGGTCGGCCTGGCTATCGGCGAACCCCCGACCACCAAGGGGTACACCCCTTCAGTCTTTGCCACTCTCCCCAAACTGCTCGAACGGGCCGGAAACTTCAAGGAAGGCGGCAGCATCACCGGTCTTTACACCGTTCTGGTCGACGGCGACGACATGAACGAGCCGATCGCCGACGCGGTCCGCTCCATTCTCGACGGGCACATTGTCCTCTCCCGGGCCCTGGCGGCCCGCAACCATTACCCCGCCATCGATGTGCTCGCCTCGGCCAGCCGCGTCATGCGCGAGATCGTCTCCGCCGACCACGTTCGGCTGGGGGGGCAGCTGCGCCAGGTTCTGGCGACCTATCGCGAGGCCGAAGATCTCATAAACATCGGGGCGTACGTCGGCGGAAACAACGAAAAAATCGATCAGGCCATCGACAAGATCGACGCCGTAACCCGGTTTCTGCGCCAGGAAATCGGGGAATGGGTCGACTTTGAAACGACCATGGCCCAGCTCAAGGCCCTGGGGCTGGATGGGTAGTGCGCTGAACGGTTAATCCAGACTAACCGCACGGGACCCTGGCGGTTGGCAGACCACCTGGTTGAAGGACGGTGATCATGGCAAAATTCAAACTGCAGCAGGTGCTCGATTACCGCGAACGCCTTGAAGGGCTGGCCCAGCAGGCCCATGTCGAAGCGATCGCCCAGGAGGCACAGCTGGCGGCACGGCTCTGCGACAAGCGGATTGAGCTGACCGCTCTGCAGGAGGATTTCGACCAGCGTCAGCGGCAGGGGATCGATCCGCAGGAGTTCCCCCTCTACCGCAACCATATCGGCCAGGTCAAAGAAGAGTTGCAGGCGTCGATCCGGGAGCTGGAATCGGCCAAGAGCGTCGTACAGGAAAAGCGCACGCTCCTCTGCAATGCGAGCAGGGACAAGGAGCTGCTCGAGAAGCTCAAGGAGAAACATCTCGATGAGCAGAAGGCGCTGGCGGCGCAGAAGGAATCGATCTTTCTCGATGAAATTGCCGTGCAGCATTTCAAGAGGTAAGCAATGAAACGGTGGAGACTCTATCTGGTCCTGATGGCAGGCCTTTTGATCGGGGCGCATGCCGGCATCGCAACGGCCTGGTCGGCCGATGATCAGCCGGCAGCCGATGGCGGCATCGATTCGGTCGAGAAGCGCCGTATCCTCTTTTCTCTGCAGCAGGAAAGAGAGCGGTTGCAGGCCGAATATGCCAAAAAAGAAAAAAATCTGCAAATGCGGGAGATTGAACTAAAGACTCTGCAGGAAGAAGTCGATAAGAAGCTATCAGACCTTCAGCAGCTCCGGGAGAAGCTCGATCGGCTCCTGGTGCTAAAAGACGATGCTGAAGAAAAAAGGGTCAAGGGATTGAGCAAAATGTACGAGAAGATGGAGCCCGCCAAAGGGGCGAGGCTGCTCGCCGATCTCGATCAGGATCTGGCGGTGGCGATCCTTGCCGGCATGAAGTCCAAGTCGGCCGGCGGTGTTCTCGGCAATATGGCAGCGGATGATGCGGCACGATTGAGCGCCGCCTATTCCTCGCTCGATCCCCGCTGATTCCTCCCAAATCTTTAGAGGAAAGGGGGGTGGGACATGCAGGTCTCCCCGATAGTTTCGGAAAGTCTGTTCACGGCGGCGCCGAGGGTCGATTCCTCGGCCGGCGACAGGACGGAATTTTCCCGCTCGTTGCAGCAAAGCGAAGGGGCCCTTGCCGCCAGGCAGGCAGCAAACCGGGCCGACACCCAGGAAAAGAAGGATGTAGCCCGAAAGGCCCGGGAGGGCACAGACCGGGAGCGGGCTGCAGACAGCAGTCCTGATCGTCCCGAAGAGCCCCCGGCCGCCGATGCCCCGGTCGAATCGCACGGCTCTGAACCCCTTTCGTCGTCCGAAGCAAATGCCGGCCAGGGGGGCGAGGAGAACGCCGAGGAGCCTGCCGCGAAGAGGCCGGCCGGCGAGGATGCCGCCGCCTATGGGGCGGGCGCGCCGCCGGCGGAAAACCTCGAGTCCCCGGACGCAAGCGCCGCGCCGCCCACCGGAAAAGGGCTGCAGGCGCCCGCGGAAAGTGACCCTCGGGCCGCTGAGCGGCTTGTCGCACTTCACCGGCAGGCGTCAGTCTCCGGCCAGCCTGCAGGTCAGGCCGAAGCGGAGCCGGGCCCGCTCGCAGCAGGTGAGGAGGCAGGGGGCGAGAATGAGCTGCCGCCGATGCCGGCCCGGCCGGTTTTAAAGGATGTGACCTTATCCCAAAAGACCGACAGCAGGCCGGTCGTACCGGAAGACGCAATAGGTGCCGGGAAAGCCCCTGGGTTGGCGCCGGCCGATAAACCCGGCTCGTCCGTCGGGCCCCCGCCGGTGGAAGAGGGCCTCCATGGGTCGAAGGGGACAGAGAGCGTTGCTTTGCCCCATGCGCCTGAGCCCGAAAAAGGGGCGGCATTCCCCGAGGAACGCCTCGCCGGCCAAACGGCCCTGGGCCGCGCCCAGTCTGCTGAAGCCGGTTCAGCTCAGCAGAGCGTCGATCCGGCCCTGAAATATCCCCTTCCCCGGCAACGATTTGAGGCGGGTGCGCCGAACCCCGGCCGGCAGCAGACCGTGGAGGCGCAGGGGACTGCGCAGGTGGCGGCGCGCCCTGAACTACTGGCCCAGGTGGCCGAGGAGGCCCCACCCCCGTCCGAAGTGCTCCGGGGGAAAACACCCTCCTTCTCCTCCGCCTCGGACCAGCGTTTTGCCCAGGTTTTCGGGGAGGGCAGCCTCAGGCAGCGGACGGCCCAGGGGCGCGACGCCCAGACCGCACCGCAGGTGGTCACCGTTGATGATGCGGCCTCTGCCGCCGACCTCGCCGGCCCGCCGCTGGCAGCCGAATCCCTGTCATTGCCCGGCAGTGGCGCCTCCGCTGATGCGGCTGCTGTAACCCAGGCCCACCAGATGCCGCAATTCGGTGATTTTGGCTCCATGACCGGTCAGGAGGGGGTTCTGGCTGCGGCCAAGGCCGCCCCGGCGACTACCGCTGCACCGTCCGTGCCCCTGACTCCCGGATCGCTGGTGCCGGAGAGTCATATCCTTGACCAGATCGTCGGCCGCTTTTCTCAACCCCGAAGAGCTCGGCGAGGTGAAGCTCGAGCTGGCCGTGGAGAAAGACCAGGTGCGCGCCCATCTGCATGCCCAGAGCTCGCAGGTTCACGAAGTTCTGGAAAAGCATATTGCCCGGTTGCGCGAAGCCCTCGAGCTGCAGGGGCTCAAGCTCGACGAGGTTCGGATCAGCTCCGACTCCCAGGGGGGCGAAAGCCGCTTCTCCCAACAACAGCAGAGCTCCGAACAAAATCGTTTTCCGTCATTCTCCGCACGGGGCTCCCGCCCCGCCTGGGAGGAGGAGAGCCTCCCCGCCTATCGACCGGAGACCGTCCCGCAGGGGCTCAGTCTCAGGGTTTAGAGTCTTAGATCCCTCCATTTTTAATGCAATTCAGATCAATGGCGCCTCAGGGCGCCATTTTTTTTTCCGTACAATGGTCGAGTGCTTCAAGGGTCTGTGATTATGAATGTTTTTCAGAGAAGAGGGAAAAATGCCTTTAGTGCAATTTCTCCCTAAAGACTCCTGTGGGGGCTGCCGATAAGGAACCTAACGAGGCTGGAAAACATCCACCCAGCCTGAAGTCCTAGGGAAGGTGTCAATACCATGACAGACATTTCAGCAATCACATCCGCAGCCGGGGCCGGAGCGACCTCATCGATCTCAGGCACCACCACCATGGGGAAGGAAGACTTCCTGAAACTGCTGGTCACCCAGCTGCAGAACCAGGATCCGCTCAACCCCGAAGAGCTCGGCGAGGTGAAGCTCGAGCTGGCCGTGGAGAAAGACCAGGTGCGCGCCCATCTGCATGCCCAGAGCTCGCAGGTTCACGAA
>CALZIC010000151.1 GCA_945787285.1 uncultured Desulfuromonadales bacterium | reverse complement strand
ATGTCAACGAGGTGCTGACCATGCACATGGGGCCCCAGTTCATTCTTGTCAACTTGAGCGTCGATTTTCATGATCGGACCACCGCCTCCGAACTCGAAGCGACCATCACCGGGCTCGATGCGCAGATAAAGGAGGCTTGGCCGAACGTCAAGCGGGTTTTTATCGAAGCGGAGGCGCGAAGAGTCAAGAGTGGCGGTTCAGCAGAGAACGTTATTTAAAGGGGACGCCGCAACGCACCCTTCGCTGATTCTGGACGGCGCGTAGCCTGAAGGTCGATGTCAGTAATAGAGCACGAGGTAGAACAGCGGCAGGATCACCCCTGCGGCTGTGAGGCAGAGCCCCCGACGTTTCAGCAGGCGCTGGCGCGGGAGCATGAGCAGGCCGCTGACGGCTAGTAGGGCCAGGGCTGCAGCATAAAGGTCCGCTACCGGGGTCCAGCCCTTTTTGGGGTGGTTGAGGTGCAGGAAGTTGAGCGGGTAAAGAAGGGGACGTCGCTGTGCCCTTTCGTGCTCGACGGCGCCGCTGGCCAGGTTGACCCGGATGACGCGTCCTTCGACAAAAAGCCACAAATTCTCCGGATCGGGCTGAAAGCTGTTCTCAAAAATCCCTGTTTCCCCCAGCTGGCCGAGAATCGCACGGATCTGGCTGTCGGTGGCGACTCCCCTGAATCCCGGAGGAGGGATATGGGTATTGACCTTTTCAACCCGGTAGTTCGGGTTCCAGTCCGCCATGTGGTTGACCGCCACCCCGGAGACCGCATAGAGCAGGGTCAGGCCGACACAGAGGAATCCGAGATCGCGGTGAATGACATGGTTCCATCGACGCCAGTTCATGAACGTCGCGTCTAAAGCCCTAGGATTTCGGCGCCAAGGCCTCTGAGCTGGTAAATCGTTTCACCGGAGACCACGCAGGTCGGATCGAAGGTCTCGCCTTTTTCCTCTGCATGGTGACGGGCCCTGGCAATGGCCTGCTCCTTTGACAAAACGAATTTCTCAAAGACTCCCTCCACCACAGCCTGCTTGCCCCGTGCGCTCATGGGAAAGACGATTTCACCGTCAACCACCTTGATGCGGATTTTCTCGAATGGTTTGTTGCCGGCAATGTAGAGCCAGCAGCCTCGCTTGGCGCAGACGTCTATCACCAGACCCTGCACCTGGAGCTTCTGCCCGATAAAGCTGTCCGGTTCTTCGAGGATTCGGGAAACCGGGGTGGACTCGGGCAGGGTCAGACCGGCGCCGAAGGTCTGGGCGAAGGCGGGGGCGGCAAACAGCGTCAGCAGCAGGCACATGACGGTCAGCACCGGGGTTGTCTTGTTCATGAAGGCTCCGTTGCAATGTTTATCTGGATGTTTGAATGCTTGAAATTGACTATTCGGATAGTACGGTAGATCCTCGTGGGTGTCAACCGCCTGGACGGCGCCTAATCGACAGGTCTTCTGAGGACGGGGAATCGAACAACTGAACCGCGTGCCGGTCGGGTGCATAGGTATTAAAGGTTGCAGCGCCCTTGAAAAAAATATTTTCACAAGGCAGAATTACCTGTTGTTTTCACCGAGCTAAAGGAGCCACCATGGAACTGATGATCAATATTCGCTGTCCCAAATGCATGGAGACCTTTAAACATCCCCTCGAAAAGGTCATTCCCGGCGATACCGCCGAATGCTCCCACTGCGGCGCAACGGTCGGATTCAAGGATAAAAACGTTCAGGCCATTCGCGCGGCGATCGAGAGGGCGATTGAAGAGCAATAAGCGAACCCTCAGGGCCGCCGCAATGTTCACCCCGCTCGTTGCGCGGCAGTCCGCCTCCCCATCAGTATGGTTCGGAGGTTTCAATTGACCGGAGCGTTCGACAGCCAGCGAAACGGATGCGGCGAGACTCTTCTGGTCCCCGAATTCGAATCCGACTATGTGCAGCCACGGAATATCACCCTCTGGCTCCCCCCGGGGTATGGGACAGAACATGACCAGCGGTATCGGGTGATTTATGCCCATGACGGACAGAACCTGTTCGACCCACAGACATCCTTTGCCGGGGTGGACTGGGGGATCGATGAGGCGATGTGCCGCTTGCTGCCGGGGGGGGATATTTCAAATGCACTGGTGGTCGGGATCTGGAACACGCCCGATCGATACCGGGAGTACGATCCCCAGAAGGTTTTTGAGGCCTATTTAAGCCCGCAGGAAAAAACCGAATACGCCCGGGAATACGGCCGGCCGATGGCCGATCGTTACCTGAAATTTATTGTGCAGGAGCTCAAGCCCTTCATCGACCGCAGCTACCGGACCCTTCCAGAAATGGCCGACACCTTTCTGATCGGTTCGAGCATGGGCGGACTGATCTCGGCCTACGGCCTGTGCGAGTATCCCGAGGTCTTTGCAGGGGCTGCCTGCCTTTCGACCCACTGGCCGGCCGGCGAGGGGAAGATGGCCGATTACCTGGCGGACCGGCTGCCCGATCCGCAGACCCACCGGCTCTATTTTGACTACGGAACCGAAACCATCGACGCCCAATACGAACCGTTTCAGCTGCGGGTCGACGAGGTGCTGCGCCGCAGAGGCTACCTCGAAGGCCACCACTGGGTGACGCGAAAGTTCATCGGCGAGGATCATTCGGAGCGGGCCTGGCGCCGGCGCGTAGAGATCCCCTTGCGTTTTTTACTGAAGTAGCGACTCTGAACGGGGAGTTGTTTTGGAGGGTCAGGTTATGAACATCGTTTTCTTGTCGCCGCACTTCCCCCCCAACTTTTACCATTTCTGCGTGCATTTGCGCCGCCTCGGCGCCAAGGTTCTGGGCATCGCCGACGCCTCCTGGGAGGAGCTGCGTCCTGAACTGCGCGATGCGCTGAGCGGGTACTACCGCGCCGAGATGAACGACTACGACCAGCTGTTGCGCGCCTGCGGTCATTTTACCCACCAGCACGGCAAGCTCGATCGCGTCGAATCGCATAACGAGTTCTGGCTCGAAACCGAGGCCCGTCTGCGCCAGGATTTCAATATCGATGGCGTCCGGCCGGGCGGCATTGCCAAGGTCACCCTCAAGGCAAAGATGAAAGAAGGGTTTCAGCAGGCGGGGATCGCAGTGGCTCGGGGCCGGGTCGTCTCAAATCTGCAGGAGGCGCGGCGCTTTGCCGAGGAGATCGGCTTTCCTGCGGTGCTCAAGCCGGACCGCGGGGTCGGAGCGTCGAGCACCTTCAGGGTCAACGATCAGCGGGAGCTGGAGAGGGTCTTTGCCGAAAAACTTCCGGTGGACTACATCATGGAAGAGTTCATCGAGGGGGTCATCCATTCGTTCGACGGCCTGACCGATCGTGACGGCCGCATCGTTTTCTGCGCGTCGCACGTTTTCAGCCAGGGGATTATGGAGACGGTGAACGAAGACCGCGACCTCTTTTATTACTCCCAGCGAGAGATCCCCGCCGATCTCGAACAGGCCGGCCGCGCCGCAGTGCGCGCCTTCGACATCCGGGAGAAGTTCTTTCATATCGAGTTCTTCCGCACCACTGCGGAGGACCGGATCGTCGCCATAGAGGTCAACATGCGCCCGCCCGGCGGTTTGAGCATGGACATGTTTAACTTTGCCAACGACATCGACCTGTATCGGGAATGGGCCAATATCGTTGTCCGCAACGAGTTCTCAACCGATTACAACCGTCCTTACCATTGTGCCTACATCGGCCGCAAGCAGCGAAAGCACTACGCCCACGATCACGAAGAGATCATGCGCGCCTACGGGCACCTGGTCGTTCACCACGAGCCGATCCATTCGGTCTTCAGCGCCGCCATCGGCGATTTCGGCTACCTGGCCCGGTCCAAAGATCTGAATGAGCTTCTTGCCCTTGGCCGCTTTATCCAGGCCACGACTTAGGATATCGGAGGCACAATGCTTCTTTTGGAAATCTTCAGGAACCGTCGAAAATTTACGAGTAATTTTGAGAAGGCCTGGCCGCTGATCAGCAGCAATGTGGTGTATCCTCCAGGTACCGGCGACGAACCTGCTCAGAAACTGGTCTTTTTCGGGGCCCTGGCTTATGGTGCCGTTTATCAGACGGCTCTGGCTGCCGGGACGAGCACCAGTGCGGCCCATTACATGGCGCGCATGCATTTGCGCAAGTACAAATTCGAAAGCTTCATCTCTGAGGCGGTCACGGCCATTTTTGCGGCTTCCGATGACGACGAGGAGCAGAAATACGGCGCTTTCTTTCTGGATCGTATCGGCTGCATGGTCCAGACGGTTTTGGAGAAAAAGGAGGCTGCCGCTCCAGCCGATATCGAACCGGACATGCTGGAGCTGTCCCGGTCGTATCGGAAAGTTGCGTTTCCGGAGTAATTGCCTACGAAACCTCTTCGCTTAGAACCTTGAAGCTGCGCAGGCAGTTGCCTCCAAACGATGTGGTTAAAAAGGTGTCGGATGCGTCACGGCCGCGAGCCATGAGCACCCTGCCGATACGGCGCATGTTGTGGCGAGGATCGAAGGTGTGCCAGCCTCCGCCGAGGTAGGCCTCGAACCAGGCGTTGAAGTCCATGGGGTAGGGTTCCGGGGGAATGCCTATATCGCCGAGGTAGCCGCTGGCGTAACGGGCCGGGATGTTCAGGCAACGGCAAAAGGCGACGGCCAGGTGGGCGATATCGCGACAGACTCCGATACGCTCTTCGAACACCTCCAGGGCTGAGCGGGTGGACCGGGCATGCGCATAGCTGAACAGCACTTCCTTGTGAACCCAGTCGCAGATCGCCTGCACCCGTACCCATCCCGGCGCTACGGCTCCGAAAAGATCCCAGGCCGCCTGGGAGAGCCGGTCGGTTTCGCAGTAGCGGCTGCCCAGCAGAAAGGGCAGGGTATCGACCGGCAGCTCGGTCACCGGATGCTCGCGTGCATCTGGCTGGACCTGCTCCGGCTGTCCGTTGTCGCGGATCAAAACCTCGGTCCACAGCCTCAGCGAGCCAGGCGGGGCGAGGAGGCGTGCGCAGCGGTTGCCGTAGCTGTCGATGAAAACGTCCGTCTGCAGCGGCGGGTCGCTATGCAGGTCGTCGTTGTCGAGAAGGGCCTGGGCCTGACTGGGGTGAACGAAGAGCATCAGGATCATCGGCGTTGGGGTGGAAAACTCGAAAACCATATCGTAACCGATGCGGATCAGCATGGCGTGCCTCTTTGATCTGAAATTATGCCGTCACCTTGTTCTGACAGTTTAACAACTGGCCGGTATTTTGCTCTACTGATAAACAACTTCCTAAAATAACACAGAATTTACCGGCGCCATCAACCAAACAGGATCTTGTTGTCCAACCCTATGACGTCTTCTGCCATCCCCCCATTAACCGCCCCCCGACTCGCATCACGACTTGTACTGTTCAGCGTGCTGGCCACCGGCATCGGCCAGTCGATGACCTTCGCCCTGCTGGCGCCGCTGGGGCGGGAGGTCGGTCTGGGGGAAGTGCAGATCGGACTGATCATCACCTGTTCATCTCTGGTCTTCACCCTGACCAGCCCGGTCTGGGGTCGCACCAGCGACCGCTGGGGACGCAAGGCCGTGCTGCTGCTCGGCCTGTTCGGCTATGCCTTCGGCTGCATCCTGTTTGCCACGGTTTTTCTGTTCGGGCTCAAGGGTCTTCTGTCGGGGATGACCCTGTATCTGCTGGTGATCTTCTCGCGGGTGCTGATGGCCTCGCTGATGTCGGCTTCGCCCAGCGCCGCATCGGCCTACATCGCCGATACCACCACCGCCGAACAGCGGGTGGCAGGGATGGGGCGGCTGGGTGCGGCCAGGACCCTGGGAGCGATTCTCGGGCCGGCCCTTAGCGGGCTGTTCGCTACTATCGGTCTGCTGGCGCCGCTGTACCTTGCGGCCGGCGTCACCCTGCTGAGCTCGGTGCTTCTCGCCGTGGTGTTGAAGGAACCGGTCCGAACCGCCAAAAGGCGGTCGGCCAAGCTCGGGCTAAAGCTGTTCGACAGACGGTATTTCCCGTTTATCCTGGTCGGTTTCGTGACCTTCTTCGCCTTCTCGATGATGAGCCAGACCATCGGCTTCTATTTTCAGGATCGCTTCGCCCTCGACGGCCAGGCTACGGCGCAGGCCCTCGGCCTGGGGATGATGGTGTCGGCGGGAATGTCGTTCTTTTCCCAGGCGGTCCTGGCGCGCCGGGCGAAGATGACCCCGGCCCGGCTGATGAACCTGGGGCTGCCGATTCTGCTGGTAGGCTACCCTTCGCTGCTGCTTGCCGGCAGCATACCGGGGCTGGTAGCGCTGCTGGGGATTCTTGGCTTGGGGCTGGGGATGGTCTCTCCCGGCTTTACCGCCGGGGCGTCGCTGGCGGTGGGGCCGGAGGAGCAGGGCGCGGTCGGCGGGCTGATTTCCGCCTGCCCGGCGGCGGGGTTTGTGCTGGGACCGCTGGTCGGGACCAGCCTGTACCAGCTCAATCCAGCCTATCCCTACTTGTGCACCTGTCTGCTGATGATGCCGCTGACCGTCTATGCCTGGCGGCTCAGGCGCCAGGGGCGGGCGCCGGGTCTGCAGCGATCGTAGTTGAGAGGACTGCGATGCACTTGTGGTTGAGGATTGGGGGAGGGATCCTCCCGGAAACAACCCGTGTTGCTTACCTGAAACCAATCGAGGTCTTCATGCAGATTGAACAACCCTGCGCCGACAAGCTTATCGTGCACCACAGTGACAAGCGATTTCGCGGCTGGATTTGCGCAGCGCTGGTGGTTTTTGCCCTGCTCGGTATTATTCAGGCATTCCGCCAGCCCGAAGGGATTGGCAGCGAGGCGGTCATGGGGGCGGCTGCCGCCTGCGGCATGTTCGTGGCCATGTATCTGATTTTCTACGAAAAGGTCCGTTTTCTGTTTGACTGTCGCAGTCAGCGCCTGTTCTGGAGCCGCCGCCGCGCCTGGGGAGAAAAGAGGGGTGAGCTGGCCTTCGGCATGATCGAAACAGTGCGCACCGAGTCTCCCGTCGGCGATGAGGGGATTCCGAGCCGGCGGATTGTGCTGGTGCTCAAAGACGGCAAGCCCCTGCCGCTGACCCTCTGCTACGCCTGCGATGGCGACGATGTGCAGTTGAAACTCGCCGAGCGCCTGCGGGTGTTTCTCGGGCAGGCGCCTGCCGCCGATGCGCTGCTCGGTGAAGTGCGGGCCGCCATCGGTGCCGGGCGTATCATCGAGGCGGTGCGGCTGCTGCGGCAGGCCGAGGGCCTGAGTCTGACCGAGGCCCGGCAGCGTATCGACGAGCTGCGCGGGGAGTAAAAAAGGGCGGGGAAGATTTGATAAAGGCCTCCAGGTGCAAGCCTGGAGGCCTTTCGCGTTTTTGAGCGCCAAACTTTCCGGGTCGAATGGCCTTATTTGCGCATCCGAACATTCAGCGGGTCTTCTGGTAGGTTCCCACCAGTTCGGCCTGGGCAAGAATGTGGCCTTTCATGGCCTTCTCGAGCTCATCCTTGGTGGGCGACAGGGCGGCGTCGAGTGCGATATCGAGGGCATAGAGTTTGTGGAAGTACCGATGGCGGCCGATCGGCGGGCAGGGGCCGCCGTAGCCGGTGCGCTTCCAGTCGTTGAGCCCGTGCCGACCGCCAGAAGGCGGGGCTTTGGCTGCGCCCTCGAGAAGGGCGACGGTTTCCGGCGAAATGTTGAACAGCACCCAGTGCACCCAGGTCATGCGCGGATGGGCCGGGTCGGGCGCGTCCGGGTCGTCGACGATCAGGGCCAGGCTCCTGGTCCCCTGCGGAACCCCCGTCCAGGTCAGGGGCGGCGAGAGGTCCTCTCCCTCGCAGGTATATTTTTCTGGAATCGAATCATTCGGGCCGAAGGCGGGCGAGCTGAGTTTCAAGGTCATGGTCTCCTCCGCATGACTGCTGGCAGTGAGCATCAGTAAGAGCAGCAGGCCCCCTGCAGCGATAACCTTTGTGGGCATGATCTTCCCCCCGGTGTTTGACGGGCGCCTTTCAATCTTAACGCAGTCATGCAGGCCTTCAATGTTATTCGCCGGTTTTTAGCGCGAGGCGGAGGTTCGAGTCGGGCTGCGTTTTTCAACAATGACTTTGTCCCTCGAAGGGGCTTCTGTTTGGTTGCAATCGAAGACTACGCAATTCCGTCTCTTTGCACGCCGTCGATGTTCAATAGCAACAAAGGTAGGGGATGCGCATGTCGGCCTTGCGGCGCATATCGAGAATGTCGAGCAGAGTTCGGGCGGCACCCTGCGGCGACATGCGCAGCAGCTTTCGGTGGAGCTCGGGCAGACCTCCGGCGAGGTCTTCCAGCAGGTAGTTCAGGGCCGCTCGCTGGTTGCTCTGGTGGCGCAGGCGCAGCAGTTCCCGGGCTGTGCGCCGATGGGCATGGGGGGCGCCGGTGGCCAGGCCCCATTCCATAAGACGGAAGACCGGCAGCACCGCCTCGTTGTCAGCGATGTCGGCTTCTTTGAGTTTAAGGAGAGCCAGCTGGCTGAGCGGCTCGAGTCGCAGGCGCTTCAATTCCTGAATATGTATTGGATCGATCATTTTACTTGGACTCCCGGGCAACATGGGGACACGATATAGAGAAATGGACGGGCGGCCGAGGAAAAAAATCGAGGGCCGTGCTACACTTTTGAAAAGGAAAAATGTGCGCGCATTCACTAAACGTTATCTTATTGCATTGGAATCACAAGGTCCGATTTGAAAAAGTTCATCTGGCGGGTCACCATTTTATCCAGGTCGGTTGACAGTCGGGCCGTAAAAGATAACGGTCAGCGCAAAGGGGGCCGTGGCAGGGCCGCATCGGGTAGCCTTTGGGGTTTTGTGTACGACTCAGGTCAAGTACTCACGGACTTCATTTATGCCGGTTGAACGCGGAGACCAACGAACCATAGGCCTTTGGGGCGCGACCGGGATCGGTATCGGGGCGATTGTCGGCGGCGGCATCCTGGCTCTGGCCGGGGTCGCTTTTGCGACAGCGGGGCCCGCCGCCATTGTGGCCTTTGCCTTGAATGGCCTCATCGCGCTGCTCACCGCTCTGAGTTTCGCCGAAATGGCCAGTGCCTTCCCCGAGTCGGGGGGGACCTACACCTTTGCCAAAAAGGTCCTGTCGGTCCGCGCCGCTTTTATGGTCGGATGGGTCGCCTGGTTCGCTTCAATTATGGCCGGGGCCCTCTACTCCCTCGGTTTTGCCGCCTACGCTTCTCTGGCCCTTGATCGGCTTTTTCCGACCTTTCTCGATTCAACAGGCCGCGGCCTGGACCTGGTCCTTGCGGCCCTGCCGATCCTCGTTTATGCCGGCCTGCTGACCCGGCGCAACGGCGAAGGCGGGCAGCTGGCCAACCTGGGCAAAATGACCCTGTTCGTCATCTTGATTCTGGGCGGGGTGTGGGCTCTTGGCGGTCGCCCTGCCGGGTCTGTCAGCCAGGCGCTGAGCCCCTTCGCCCCTTTTGGCGGGCTGGGGGTGCTTCAGGCTATGGGCTATACTTTCATCACCCTGCAGGGCTTCGACCTCATTGCGGCAGTGGCAGGGGAGGTTCGCCAGCCCGAGCGCACCCTGCCTCGCGCCATGCTCCTATCCCTGGGGGCGGCCCTTGCGGTTTACCTTCCCCTGCTTTTCATCGTTGCGACGGTGGGTGCTCCTGCGGGGCAGTCGATCGTCGAATTCAGCACCAGCAACCCGGACGGGCTGCTGGCCCTGGCCGCCCAGAACTACTTGGGCGCAGCAGGCTTCTGGCTGGTCATCTGCGGGGCTCTGCTGGCGATGCTTTCGGCCCTTTACGCCAATCTTTTCGCCGCCTCGAGGATGGCGCTGGCCATGGCCCGCGACCGGACACTGCCCCATCAGTTCGGCGCCATCCATGAGGAGCGCGGCACCCCGACAGCGGCTGTTCTGGCCAGCGGTGCTCCGATGGTGGCCCTGGTGCTGCTGCTGCCGGGCGTGGCGGCCGCTGGTGCCGCCTCGAGTCTCATTTTTTTACTCACCTTTGCCCTGGTGCACTGGACCGCTATTCTGGCCAGACGCAGAAGCGGAAGCCGCCAGCCTCCGTTCCGTCTGCCCTGGTTTCCACTTATCCCTGCTGCGGGGGGCATTGCCTGTGCGCTGCTGGGAGTCTTCCAGGGGGTCGCCGTACCCGAGGCGGGTCTGATCGCCAGCGCCTGGCTCGCCTTCGGCGGCGTCCTCTACCTGACCCTGTTTGCCCGCCGGGCCCGGGTGGTGGACGCCGGGGCCGAGGGGAGGGACCCGCATCTGGCCAGGCTGAGGGGGAAGAGTCCGCTGGTCCTCGTTCCCATCGCCAATCCGGCCAGCGCACAGGGGCTGGTGGCGGTCGCCAACGCGCTGGCCCCTCCGGGAGGAGGGAGGGCTCTGATGCTTTCGGTGGTCAACCCGGAGGATGCCGCGACCGCTCGGCCTTTGCACGATTTCCAGGAGGTGCTTGGAGAAATCCTCAACGCCTCGATCGGTTCCGGCTTTTTCCCCGAGGCCCTGACCACCGTGGCCACCCGCCCGAGGAAGGAGATCTGCCGGGTGGCCGGGGTGCATCGCTGCGAGAGCTTGCTACTGGGGTTCGGGCAACTCGAGGATGGGGAAATGGCTGGTCATATCGAGGAAATCATGGCCTCGGTCGATTGTGACGTGGTGGTTCTCAGGGCACAGCGGGGGTGGCAGCTGAACGAGGTGAAGCGGATCCTGGTGCCGGTGGGGGGGCACTACGACCAGAGCACCTTGCGCGCCAGGTTGCTGGCCAGTCTGTGCCGGTCCAGTGCCAGTGAGATCACTTATCTGAGGATCCTGCCTGAGGGCTGTTCGGCCGAGACCCGGGCCCGGGCCACAAGGGAAATCGACATGCTGGCGCGGGATGAAGGCCCCTTCTCCTGTCGGACGCTGGTCGCAGACGGGGCCGACATTGCGGCGGTGGTTGCCGGGCAGGCTTTGGAACATGACCTGGTGATACTCGGACTGCAGCAAAAACGTCGTAAACGACGCTTTGGAAAAATTACCCTGGAGATTGCCCACCAGATCCCGATTCCAATGATTCTGATCGGGGAGCGGCGATGATGTTTTTTTACAGACAGCCACTACCAGAAAGGGAGACTCCATGCCGGGATTGTTCA
>CALZIC010000150.1 GCA_945787285.1 uncultured Desulfuromonadales bacterium | reverse complement strand
CGACGCAGGCCTAGCCTGCGTTAAGTCAAGGAGGCGCAACGCAGACAGCAGCCAAAAGGGCCTGAATTATAGGTTACGATTAACCGCACAGGGCACTAGGTCCTTTTTTGTCCCTAAAACGCGCCTATAACTCTTCACCTCAACGCTTATCCACCGAACGAAAAACCACAACGGTTTCCTGTTCGCCCGGGCCGCTCAAGTGAACCACCTTCATGCGGTAGCCATCAAAGCCGGTGTAGCTATGCCGTGGTCCATTCTTTCGAACAAAGCTGATCCCGTCATCGTCAACCTGGATCTCGGTGACCGTGGCCGGCCAGTGCTTGCCGAAGTAGCCGGTGCGCAGATACCCGGCGGCCTTTTGATCGGCCACCAGCTCCTCGAGCGAGGTATAGCGCTCCCCGACTGCCAGCCGACTTTCGCCTCTTGGCCCAACCTGTTGCGGCTGCTGCGGCACCGGCTGCGGTTCACTGACCGAAGGCTCGTACCTCCCGGCCTGCGGGTCGATGGTTTCGACCGTTTGGAAATCGACGAACAGGGCGATGATAAGCCCCAGGAGGAGCAGCGGCACCAGGTATTTTTTTACCCATTTTTCCATGACATCACCTACCCGCCTATAGTCTTTAACCTACCAAAATTTAAAATCTTCTGGACGCGGATCAAATCTGATTTCCACGGATCAAGCCTAAAGGCAGTAACCAGCCTCCGGTTTGGGGTTAAATCCGCGTGTATCTGTGTTCATCCGTGTCCCCAGGGTTTTGACTTGGCCTTACCCACCTATCAGCTCTTCCCCAATCAGAAGCCCAAACCTTCTGGACGCGGATCAGATCTGATTTCCACGGAACAGGCTTTCAAGCAAAAAGCAATTCCTGAGACACCTGCTCAAACCCGACACGCCTGCCAATCAAACTACATCAAATCAGGCGAGCGATCCGCAGGGACGCGGTATCGCTGCAGGATTCCTGCATGTTCCTGAGCCGCCTGCTCCCGGTTGATCACCACTTGCCTGTTGTCGGCCATTTTAAAGACCACGAATTTTTGGTCCTGATCCTGGCTGATCAGATCGATAATCTGCTGCAGGTTGATCACCTGCTTTCCGTTGACCTCGACTACCCGCATCACTTCGGCGAATTTATATCCCTGATTGACCGAGGAGGAGAGAATATTGGTCACAATGACCGCCTCCTCATCAGGCACGGTCTGTTTTTCACTGAAGGTAAGATTGGCCAGGTTGTACGGCAGATTATAGTCCCAGCGTCTTCGTCCATTGCCGTATTCCTTGAGCAGTGAAAGGGAGACGGGGGTAAAGATAAGCCCGCCGTAGACATAATACGATGGCGACTGATCGGTGAGGGCGCCGGAGATGAGCTCACCCTCTTCGACCGTGGCATCGAGGGTGATCGGAATCGTCACTTCCCTGCCCTGGCGCAAAAGGGTCAATCGTACCTCTTCCCCCAGCTGCTTGAGTTCTACAAAGTAGTTCCAGCTGGTCCATTCCTTGGCTCTGAATTCGACCGTTCCGTCATTGGCGATCGGGTGACCTTCCACGTGGGTAATTACGTCCCCCGGAAGCAGCAATCCATCGGACGGCATCCCCAGTGCGGTTTCAATCACCAGCTGGCCGCCGCCCCCCTCGGGCAGGCGGTAATATTCGCGGGAGGCTTTATTTTCGAGGTTCTGCAGAGAGAGCCCGAGAGAGGGGATCCCGTGATATCGTCCATCGGCAATGTCCCGCAGAAAATGGCGGACCACCGGCGACGGGACCATGTAGTTGGTATTCTCCGCATCACCGTAGTTCTGCATGACGACACCGACAACTTTGCCATCGATCATGGCCGGTCCGCCGCTGTTTCCACCGTTGACCGCGGCATCCAACTGGGATCCGAACAGATTCTGCAAAGTATGGGCGTAGGTCGTGTGCTCGATTCGCGAGATCACCCCGGAGGTGACACTCAGGTTGTCGCCCCCCTTCGGAAAGCCGTAGACATTCACCTCGGCTTTTAGGGGCGGCAGCTCACCAATTTGAAGCGGCTCGATCCCTTCGAAGAAACCGGGATCATCCACGGTCAACAGGGCCAGGTCGGCAGGATGGGAGACAGCCAGTACTCGCGCTTCGAAACGATCCTGGTAGCCGTATCGGCGGACCTGGATATAGGTCTGGTTGTTGACCACATGAGCGTTGGTGAGAATTCTGTTGCCGTCGATCACACAACCGGACCCGGTAATTTTCTTGGGATAGCTGGTCGCCCAGGGCAGAAAATACCGGTTCGTGCGACTGGTCACATACACCTTGACCATGGCATCCTCGATGGCTGCCAGGCCGACGGATGGCATGACCAGCGACAGGGACAGGACGCCCAGAATCACTGACAGAACATAGTGTTTTTTCAACATTGATCCTCCCTTGCTCATGCCTGCGGGTGTTGGACTCTTCGGCTGCCGTCTAAACAGTTGCCCCTACACCGCCACTGTCTGCTCAGCGTTACTTTCAGCCACCGCGTCCTCACTCGAACCGTGCAGGGCCATGTCATAGTCCGGCGGCATTGCGAACACCACCGCCAGATGGCTTTTGACCTCCTCGAGGACATACCCCTTTCGAGCGGGAAAGCGCAGAAGCGAGATCCCCGTCGCGGCAAATGCCTGATCGAGAAAACGGTCTCTTTCGACCCGGTCTTTTCGGGCGTGGGACTTGTCGTCAAGCTCGATCGCCGCCACGATGGAAAAGTCGGCTTTTTTGCAGATCACAAAATCGACGTGTTTTCGGTCGATCCGGTTGCAGGCGGTCTGCCAAACAGACCTGGGCAGCCCCTTCTGGACCTTGATGACATCGTTCAGGCGTACTTTTCCGAAGACCTGGCAGTCATCACCGACAGCCTGCTCAAGCACGCCGAGAAACGATCGCTCCGCAGGCGAGAAAAGAAGCTGGCAACTCTCGTAAGGAAAATCATCCGCCTCCCCCGGCGGTCTTTTGCTCAACAGGCCGATAAGGACAAACACCACGACAATGACCACAGCTGGAAACAGCAGACTGCTCATACTTCCCTCCCCCTTAACAAAGAACATAACACTCAAAAGGCAAAGAACCGACCTGCCGGGGCTTTGCAAAATGCAAAAAGGCCGCATTCAGCGGTATCTCACCGTTGAAAACGACCTCTAAAAACGGACTTACCCCTCCCCCGAATTCATCAACCCAGCCTCCAGAAAATAACAGCATAAAATCAATTGAAGAATACAAATTACTCCTCTCTCATCCCAGATGTCAAATTCTTTAATGTGCATATTTGGAAAGAAAGAAAAACCCTCGGGACACGGATCAAATCTGATTTTCACGGATCAAGCATAAAAGCAGGAAAAACAACCTCGTTTTGGGTGATAAATCCGTGTTCATCCGTGTAATCCGTGTCCAAGGATTTCAACCTGCCATTGAGCTTTTACCTTTTCAAAGGCCCAACCTCCTGGACCTGGATCAGATTGGATTTTCCCGGATAAGGTAAAAAAATGAGCCGATCATTGCGGTCTGCAGACAAACGTCTATTATTAAAAATGAATGCAATGACATTCGATATTTTTTTGCCAAGGCGAGTGCTGGACCGAAACAGATGACTGAAGAAAGGGGGTGAACCCATGCGAAAAACTGTCGCGATGCTGGTAGCAATCATAATGGTCATGGCTTTAGCGGCCTGCGGGAGCCCTACGAAGAAACATTCCTACCGCACGATCAAGTGTCCTGCCTGCGGCTATCAATTTGATACACCTTCGGATGGTTAGTCAGAATGTGTCAGAAGGCCCCGGTTCCCTCGCCGGGGCTTGGGGTTTCCCTGCGGCTCTGCGTTAAACCCAAAAGCCTTGCAGCCCCACGATCCCTGGCCCTCAGCCATTTACGACAAGGCCGTTCTCCGACGCCCATTTCATCAACGCCTCACGGGTAGCGTTGCTTTCGTAGGCATACCACGCATCTAAAAGATCCTTTTCTTCGAGGAAGTCCTTGTAGCGGCTATAGGCCCCCTGGCCTGAAAAGATAGCGAGTATTCGGTCGATGTCTTCAGGGCACTGCTGCCGAGCAAAGCTGATCACCAGCGGTTTGCCCAGGCCAAGATCGTTCTTATGGGGGATGGCGAGATAGTCATCGTTTTCGTCGACATCCTCGGGCAGGTCATCGTAATCGGACAGCTCCGAGGAATAGAAGGTCTCCCCCGTGACCCGGTGAATAATCGCATAGTGATCGTAGGGCACTCCACTGCTGACGAAAAAGAACGCATCTTCGATATCATCGTAGGTCATATTCTCTCCCTCCTGTCACACAGTTGGCGGTTCGACGAAATGCAGGGGCCATCCTCCTCTTTCCCCGTTATGGCAATCTCCCCTTAGCCCCCAAGCCTGAACCGAATCGCCTCATCGAGCAAAGGCAGTTTGATGACACGGTAATTCCGCTCATACGCTTGTTCGGTCTGCACCTGCTCTACCGTTACCAGACCAAGGAAACCGGCAAAACGCTTCAGAGCACGCAGGGAGTAGCAGGATCTGACTTCCTGCTCCGGCGTGAAAACCGTGTCGGGCTCCACCTCGTCCAGGACCATGGGGAAAGCCTGCAGGAAACAATCCTCATAAAATGCCTGAGGACGCCAGTCGTTGCCGTAGCGGCTCAGCAGATAGAGGGTAAAAATGAAGGACCGTTGGATGAAATGGATTTCCGAGTAGCCATCCCCGTATCCCCAGTTGTACTGATCTACATAGGCCTTAAAAAGACGGGGGAAGAGCCCCGGCCGACCTTCTTCGGCCAGCAGGGCACGACAGTCTCGGCTGAGAATGAATTTGCCTTTGTACTTGCGAATCAACCCGGCGAGTTCGGCCACCAGGCGGGTGACATGCAATTCAAAAAAATCATCCTCCTTGTTGATCCCGCCGAACTGCGTATTGTCACGATAGGTCTCTTCCCCCCAGTAGGCAAGGGCCGCTTCCCGACAGAATTTCCGTGGCAAGTTACCCTTGGCGGTCGGCTTCAGGCCCTGGTCTCCGATCGCCTCTGCCAGCAGATTGAACAGGGTCATAATCGGTGCGGCGGGAGATGTCTCGAGGCGATCGGGAAAGCTGACCAGCTGCGGCGACGCAAAGGGAAAGTTCAGAATCCGAAACACCTGCTCCGGCGACAGTCCGTGAAAGTCATCAACGACTGCTTGATTACTTTGCCGCATGAACCCCTCGGCAAAAGCCTGTGCCTCCTCCATGGAGGGGAACGACTGGCCTTCCAATGCTTCCTTAAGGTTTTCGAACACCTCTGCATTCGTAGTTTCTGCCGGGCCGGTCTTTTCCCTTCCCAGGCAGCATTTCTTATACTTTTTACCACTGCCACAGGGGCAGGGATCATTACGGCCAATATCAATTTTGGTCATGGAATTTGCTTTACCTTTACGGTTTGCCGGTTTTGCTTAACACCGATTTCATCGTTTCGATTTGGACTTAAGAATCGATCTTGGTTTCAATCCGTGATCTTCCGTGTAATCCGTGTCCCAAGGCCTGGCTTGACCCTTCCCAGCATTTCCTCCCCTGCCAAGTTAAAGTCAAAACCTTTCGACACGGATCAAATCTGATTTTCACGGATCAGACATAAGATCAGAATTCAAAGACAGCATTAGCCGAACTACTCCTGCCAGGTGCAGAGGATGTTCTCCTCGAGCCAGGAATACTCGCCGTCCAGTACCGAGCGGGCCAGGACGTAATCGCGGCGGTCGTCGTTGAGGTAGGTCGCGCGGCGATAGCCTCTGATCCGCCGCCGCGCCTGGCGGCAGAACAGATCGGCCAGCGCCTCGGCCCCGGCCGGCGCCTGGGGGCTGGCTGCCCTTGACAGCGCGGCGCCCATGGCAAAGAGCTCCACCCCCACATCGACGATTCGCCCCAGCACCAGCTGCCGCTTCTGCAGGCCGGGCCCGTGGCGCAGCATCATGTAAAAAAGGTCGCGCCCCAGGCGCGCGGCGGCGTTCTGCAGATAGCGCAGGTGTCCCTTGAGGGGCTCAGGTACCTCGATCCCTTCGGGAGCAGAAAAGCGGGGCAGCAGCAGCCCAGCATACCAGCGGGGATAGAAGCTGAGGGCCTTTTTCAGATCGAGCCGGGTGCTCAGGGTGGTGATGCCGGTCGCTTTGAGATGGGGGTCGAGAGCCTCGCGGGCCATGAACAGGCGCAGAATCTCGCTGGTCCCCTCGCCGATCAGGTAGAGACGGGCGTCGCGCAGCATCCGCTCGACAGGCATCGGCTTTTCTCCGCGGGCGCGCAGGCTGTCGGCGGTCTCGTAACCGCGACCGCCGCGCACCTGCAGGGTTTCATCGAGGGCCCGCCACATCGCCTCGGTGCAGAAGAGCTTGTCCGCCGCCGCCTCGAGGCGGATATCGATCTGACCGCCGTCCTGGTAGGCCGCAGCCAGCCAGGAGAGGCTGTCGACGGCATAGGTGTCTGCGGCGATGCGGGAGATCTTGGCCGCTACCGCCTCGTGCTGGCCAACCGGGGCGCCCCACTGGCGTCGCTCGTTGCCCCAGCTGCGACAGATGGCCAGCCCATGCTTCATCACCGCGCTGCTGAAGGCCGGAATCGACAACCGGCCGACGTTGAGGGTACTTAACGCCAGGCGCAGCCCCTCGCCGAGCCCGCCGATGACATCTTCTCTGGGCACCCGGACGTCGCTGAAGGAGATCAGCCCGTTCTCGATCCCCTTGAGCCCCATGAAATCGCAGCGGTGCTCAACCTTG
>CALZIC010000149.1 GCA_945787285.1 uncultured Desulfuromonadales bacterium | reverse complement strand
AAGCACATAGCCTTTAGCGGCAATATCGACGCCGCCTTTGATGGCGGCCCGCTGCTTGCCCCATGATAAGGCTGAGTTGCTGATGTCGATACGGTGTCCACGGGCAGCAACGGCGATGCTTTCGATATGGACCGGTTCTTCGGTCTTCAGCGGGATAAGAATGTTCCCACCCTGGAGGGCCCCCTGCGCAGTCGACTGCTCAGGCAAATCAGGAAGGATGCTGGCCTGGATGTCCCCTGAAAGCCATCCGCTGGAGAGCTTTTGGGAAACAAACATGTCGTTCACTGTCTGATGGTGCAGGCTGCCCGAAAACTGAAGGTCCAGGCCATTGTTCCGGCTGCGCAGGGACAGGGTCGCGTCAGATTCACCATCCTGAACCGAGAGTCGGTTAATAGAGAGTACTTCGGGACGGTAAGACAGGTCGGCGGAGACCCTTGGCCCCTTCGGAAAGGCGATATCCCCCTTGACCGAGAGAGCCGAACCCGGTTTCCATTTCAACTCTGACCGGGAGAGGGCGAGAGGAGCTTGGACGGCCCAGATGGGGGCCAGTTCGAGATAGTTTCGTAGCCATTCGGTCGCCTTCGGACCGATGTTTCCGCTCAAGGAGACCTCCCCGCTGTCGACGCCACGAAGAATCCCGCTCAGATCGAGCGCGGAATCCAGGGCCTTGCCCTGCACATTCCGGAATGAAAGATTCTTCGGTTTCACCTGAAAGCTGCCCCCAGCCAGATGCAATGCTTCGGGGACGAGAGAGGTGTTCAGGTCCACTTCCTTCACTCTTCCGGCTGCCTCAAATTGCCACTGCTCCGGTTTACCGACCAGGCCCTTTAGACTCAGGCTGGAGAGCTCCAAGCGCCCCTTTGCCTCCTTCACCTCTTTAAGGCTTTTGCGTAGGGCGGTAAAGGAAGAAATCCAGGGATAGAGTTCGTCCAAAACCAGGTCGAAGCGTCCGGAGGTAATTGCCAGGGATAATTCATTCCGCCAGTGCAAGTTGTATGAAAGGTCGGTAAAGGTAGACCTTCCAACCTTTCCAGCCAGGTTTTTGATCCCAACCCGGGTTTCGGAAAATGAAAATATCCCCTGCTGTATATCCACGGGGAAGGGGATGCGCTGATAATCGGCAGAAAGCTGAAGTTCCTCCACATCGACTTTGGCCTCAACAAACTTCAAGCGTTCACCCAGAACAAGAGTCCCCCGGCCCCTGCCTCTGAGTTTGGATATTCGCTTCAACTCACCGACAAAGGCCCGGTTGTCGACCACACGTTCAAGGATTGGTAGGAGTTGGGCCAGGTCGGCATCGATCATGAGATCGAGATGAAAAGGCGCATCGCCTCCCTGGAGCCCAATCTTCAACTCCCCCATCTCCCCGCGGGATTTTTCCAGCCGCGCCGAGAGGTCCTTTCCCTCCAGGATGCCCCCGGCAATGACCACCTCGCCGTTGGTCTCCTCCAGGTGCAGGTCGACTGCCGGGACGAAGATTTTTCCGTTTTGCATCCGGCCGCTGATTCGGATGTTGTCCAGGTCCCCCAGCTCAGAAGGCGTATGTCCCTGGGTCTGAAACGAGATCTGGGGCACGGTGCCGCCCCGGACAATGTCGAAAATAGCTTGCGTGGTGCGCATATGCCCGAACAGGGCAAGGGCCGCCTCCCGGGTTGATTCGACATTGACGTTCCGGCCCTGGATCTCCAGGAAAAAATCGGGCCCCGTTCGGTCGGCGCTGAACGTTCCGGTCACATCAAGTTCCGGCTGCGTCAGGGTTAATTCGGCAATCGATGCGGTAATCTTTTCCTGGTCGCCCCGGATCGTGCCTTTTAGTTTATCTCCGGCGATGACGACTTTTTCTTCCCCACGGAAGAGAGTCAGCTCGGGAACCGCCCCCTGAACATCGGCCCGGAGCAATGTGGAGCTATCGGCGGAAAAATCGACATCCAGGTTCAGGTTCCGTGCGGAGATCACCGGCTTCCCTTTTTCTGAAAGGACAAGTGTCCCGTCACGGATTTCAAGGCTCATTTCGGGGGAATGCAAAGACAAGGGGGCCAGAATCGTGGCAACAACCCTGTGGAGGTCAGCCCCGGAGAACCGGTCTGGTTTTTCCTCTTCTTTCTCTGCTTTTTCAGGAAGCGTCAGGGACAAGTCCGGTCCTTCGATTTCAAGCTCGGTAAGGCGCAACTCGCCTCTGAAGAGAGCAAACAGATCAGGGTAGATCTCCAGGCTCTTTATGCTGCCGGCAACCGTATCGGGAATGGAGAGGCTGACCTGGTGAATCTCAAGTTTGGGGAGAGGGAAATAGGAGAGTTCGGTCCTCTGATAATCGATATGCCCGCCGGTTTTTTCGAGCAGGGCGGCCTGGAGTTGCCCCTTCAGCGCTTCGGCGTTCATAAGCTTTGGCGCCAGCAGGGCGAGAGCCAGTACCAGAACAAGAAGGATCCCGACGACTCCCCCAACCCCGAGCGCTATTTTACTGCCGATAGTCCTCATGGATATCTTTAGGGACAACAACCTGAAGAAAATAGAAAAGCTGATAAAACTTTATCACTTCTGCAGAAATTGTCAGGGGGGCGGATTGAAGGGGGGCACCTCAGTCCTTCCTGATTCGATATAACCAGAATGACTCACGGTTTTGTTCCGGGACAGGTGAAGGCACCTTGAGGAAAATCGTACAGGTCAGCTCTGGGGGAATTCCGGGGACACAATACAGATTTTAATTTTTGGAAAGCCCCTTAAAGCAGCGGTGTCAGGTATCTAGCCAACAAGTTTCATTGATCACCTTTTCAGACCGTCAGAAATCACGACTGGCGGGACTTTTTTGCCCCGTTTGAAATTGCCGTGACATTTTGAACTCCCTCAAAGGGCCTTTCTGATCGCCAGATCGAATGGCTCTTTCTCATAATCAGAGTTCATAAGAATCTGGGTTGTTAGCCGCATCTGATCGCTGAAAACGATCTGGAACAAAATATTGGACACTTGCTCCTTCGGAGGGTCGCATATGTCAGAAAATTCCAAAAACTAGGGGGGATTCACTTAACACAAATTTGGACCGCTTTGAGGGAAGGTCAAGTAAGAGGGTGAATATTGCGACCTGTCTGGTAAAATTTTTTTGTCCCTAACGGCTGGAGGACCAACATGCTGAGGCTGTTTCAATCGATTTTTGGAGTTGAGACGAAAAAGGGGAATTACCCTGAATCGCTGATTAGGGAGGCGATAGAGCGGGCCGTGGACGGTACTGATCCTTCGCTTCGGGGGCTTTTGAGGTATCGGAACAAACTCCGAGAGCCGGTCCTTCGGGCCATCGATCACGTGGTAGGGTTGGTCGATGATTTTGCCGATCCGCTTGAAGCTTCCCGCGCCAGTTTCGGGTGCGACCCGCTGCTGAGAACTTTTTTCGTCTCCGCCGACCAGATGGAGCAGGTGTTCAGGGAAAACCTGGAGCCGGGCGGTTTTTTGCCCCAACCTGATGCTAAGGAGCAGAAGGTTTGCGGCCTGCTTGTGATGCAGAAGGAGGAGCGTACTATTTTCGGTGCTGATCTTGTGGGGGAAACCGTGGTGCGTGACGTCGTCCCCCAGGTAACAGTCAGCTTCAGTGCCCACCAGTTGCTGGATCCTACGAAGGATGAAAGCCAAACGCGCCGCATGCTCAAGCGGCGGGCCTTTGATCACCTGCTTTCCCTGGCACTCGGGCGCATTTCCAGACTCAGAGATCAGGGCGCGGGGTTGCAGAAGCGGCATGACCTGCTGCAGGCCAAACTCAACAGGTTACAGCAGGGTCGCTGGGGGTTTGATTTCCCGGCGGCCGAGAGGCCACCGGATGTCGCCGAGCTGGAAGCGAAGCTCAGTCAGATTGAGAAGGAGTTGCTCCAGATCGGATGGGGTGCTGACAATCTCAAGGTGAGCCTGGACACTCTGTGCGATGTGCTGAACCACCCAGAGTCCTACCTCTGGTCCGGGAGGTCGAAAATAGTGGTCGACCGAATGGGGATCAAGCATGAAAAGCCCAGTGACGATTCTCCTGAGCTTGACCTGCAACTGATTTACAATGCGGAGGGACGAAGCGTGGTGGTGTCTTTGGTTTGGTTGCACGCTCAAGCTGCCGCGGGGAAAAATTGAGCCGCACAGCTTTTCCAGAGCTCTTGATTTTTCGGGGAAGGCGCGCAAGTCATGCTACAACAGATGTGGTAGGTTTCTAGGAATTAATCCAAAAATGAGCGACCCGCAGAGAGGTCGCTCTTTTTTATTGGTTGGGATGACTGGATTCGAACCAGCGACCCCCTGCTCCCGAAGCAGGTGAAAGTTGGAAATGTCCGGCAACCCCTGTATTACGAGAAAAGGCCAGCCGATCTGGTGATCAGATTGGCCCTTGGAAGGTGTCGTATAAGGCATCCATTCATCAGACATGGAAATGGCCTACCCCAAACAGAGGGTAGGCCATTCTTATTTTGCAGGGATTGCAGGAAACAGGCTGTTTTCCCCTCCTGGCCTCCCAAAACAATGCAGAACAACATATTGGACAAATCGCTAGCTCTCTCTTCCGGCCTTCAATCCTGGGGCCAAGACGATCATATTTGGTTCAGGTTTTATCGACCCGAGTTTGCCTGATATCCGGCCCTGCATCAGCAGTGTTCCCCACCACGCAACGTAATTTCGATGCCCCAGTTCGTATCTTGGGGCCATTGAAACTGCTCGAGCCCTAACCTTTTCTCGCGGGACGAAATATCATCCACCCATCTCGTAAAATCCTAACTTGACAGGCGAAGGGAGCCTGTTTCAATTTGACGTAAAAGGGTTTTTCAGGGAGGAGACTTATGCGTTCACAGTCGCCAGGCTTCTCCTCTGTGCCCTACCGGGACAGCTGGTTCTGGGTCGACGACCGGGACTATCGGTCGAAAAAGCTCTTTTCCTTCCTGATGTTCGTCATGACCCTCACCGAAACCGGGGGCAAGGAAGGGGCGCCGATCGTGACGATTTCGGCGGGGGGCTGAACGGCAGCGCCTGCGAAGGCCGGGCGAATTTGGACAAATCGGCATGCTACACAACGGAGGAAGCGATGGTAAGCAGACGATGGAAACCGTTACGGTCAATCGGAAAGGCTGCCGCGGCACTGACGGTGGCAGCCGCCTTGTTGCTCTGGAGCGGGACGGCGCCGGCCCAGGTTGAAGCGCCCGCTACAACCGGGGAAGAGCTGGGCAGACAGGAGATGGAAATCCTGATGAACATGGCCCGTTTCCTCGGTCAGGCACAGCGCTTCAGCGTGAGCGTGCGCAGCGGCTACGAGGCTATCCAGGAGGACGGAGAGAGGATCGAATTCGGCGAGAAGCGCCGGTACCTGCTCCAGCGCCCAGACCGGATGCGCGTCGATGTGGAGCGCAGCGACGGCGAGCAGGGCATGGTGCTATTCGACGGCAAGGAGATTACGGCCTTCAAGGCCGGCGACAACGTCTATGCCACGGTGGAGAAGCCCGGGACGGTGGACGGCGCGCTGGTTTACCTGGTCCGGGACCTGCAGCTGACGGTCCCCCTTGCCCGGATGTTCCACACCAAGCTGCCGCAGCAGTTCGAGCAGCTGATCCAATCCGTCGAATACGTGGAGACAGACGCCCTCTTCGACGTCCCTGTCGACCATCTCGCCGTCCGGACCGCCGAGGTCGACTGCCAGATCTGGCTCGCCCAGGGCGAGCAGCCGCTGCCGCGGCGAGTGGTCATCACCTACCGGGACGTCCCGGGCCAGCCCCAGTTCTGGGCTGACTTCTCCAACTGGAATATGGCCCCCGAAGCACCCGCCGACCGCTTCGTCTTCACTCCGCCGGCCGGGGGCGAGAAGGTCCCCTTCATTATTCCGGCGCGGTTTCCAAGTCAAGCCCCGCCAGAGGAAGGAGGTGCAAAATGACCATCAGGACTACATCGGCCATCCTGTCGATTATCGTGTTTTTCCTGTTCCTGATCTCCCTTCCCGGAGTTGCCGACGCTCGTGGCGGGGGCGGTCGAGGTGGTGGTGGTCGAGGCGGCGGAGGATTCACTCGCAGCAGCCCGGCCAGCGGCGGCGGTTTCTCCTCCCGTTCCGTTTCCCAGCGGCGGGCGCAACCTGCCCGCCAGCCATCAGGAATGCAGCAGCGCCAAGGGGCCACGGCCGGAACGCGGCAGACCCCGGCCGCTCAACGTCCGGCACAGCCGTCGACGAGGCAGACAGGGGCCGCTCAGCGGCAGGTGCAGCCAGCGGCCGGGCAGGTTGATGCCGGGCAGCGGCAGGGCCAGCGTCAGGAAGCCGCCGGTGACCTGCAGAGCCAGCGCCAGGAGGGAGCAGGCGATCTGCAGCAGGACCGCCAGGACTACCGCACCGGATCGCGCGAGGACTGGCAGAACCAGGGCAACCAGGCCCGCGAGGACCGGCAGGACTGGGCCGAAGACCAACACTGGGATCATCACTATTACGGCCATTATGACGATGATTTCGCAGCCGGCGTCGTGGTCGGGGCGACCGTGGGAATGGCGACGGCCGCTGCCGCGCGGTCGACCTACGTGGCCGTGCTGCCGTGCACCACCTCGGTGGTGATCGTCAACGGCACCAGCTATTACAACTGCGGCGGAACCTGGTACAGCCGCGGCTACTCGGGCGGCAGCGTCGTCTATATGGTCACCGCGGCGCCTTGAACCTCCTGCTGAGGCCATGTGCCACTCAAGCCCGGCGAAGGCAGGGGCCTGATTGTCTCGACCGGAACGAGGCGAAGGTCAGCGCTGGCTGCAAGAGCGTGTTGAAGGATGT
>CALZIC010000148.1 GCA_945787285.1 uncultured Desulfuromonadales bacterium | reverse complement strand
GCAGTCCTGACCCTGTAGCGACAGGCCCGGAAAACAGATACCCCTATGGCACAAGAGCAGCAACAGAAGGAGGAAACCACAGGGCATGCCGATCCCGGACTGGGGAGCATGCTCCTCGTTTCGGCCGTCATCCACATCCTCGCCGTCGTCCTGTTCTCCGGGATCATCCTTCCCCACACGCCCAGGGAGCGAAGGCCCGTCTACTATGTCGACCTGGTTCACATGCCGGTCAAAGACCCCCGCGCCGGACGGCCCGATGCACGCCCGAGTGAGAAGAAACAACCTTCGAAACCGGCCGAGGTGACCAAGAAGCCGGAACCGGCGAAAAAGACGGAAACGGTCAAGGTTCCGCCCAAAGAGCAGACAGTGAAGGTGGCGACGCCCAAGCCGAAGCCGAAACCGGCTCCCAAGCCTAAGCCTGCACCCAAAAAGGAACCAAAGCCCGCTCCCAAGCCGAAACCGAAACCGAAACCTCCGCCTGAGCCGGGCGGAGAATACCAGGACGCTCTGGCAAAAATAGAGCAGATGCAGAAGCGCCAAAAAATGGAAGAACTCAAGGCCAAGCTCGCCGCCCTGGCCCAAAACGACACCCGCACGGCACCGACCAACGCCCCGGTCGGCATGGTCGACGGCAAGGGGACCGAGGCGGGGGTTTCATACGACGCCTGGCTGCACACGTTTCTCAAGCAGGCCTGGAGCCTTTCCAAGTACCAGGTAACTCGCCCCGACCTTGAAGCGACCGTTTCTCTGCTGTTCGACGCCCGGGGCCGCCTGATCGACTACCGCTTTATCAAACCGTCGGGCGAGTCGCGCTTCGACGATTCGGTCAAGCGCGCGATTCTCGAGCTCAAGGAGCTTCCCAACCCTCCCGGCTCGCGCATGGAGAAGGAAGTCGTTTTCAACCTTAAGGAACTACTGGATTGAATCCCATGATGAAGCGTTTCAGCATCGCCCTTATCGCCCTTATGGTTCTCTCGGCAGGTCCGGCCGTTTCGGCCCAGATCGAAATCAGCGCCCCCGGCCAGCAGGCCATTCCCCTGGCCATGCCCCGCTTTCTCCCCCTCGGCGGCCCCGAGCGCCCTGAGATCGCTGCGGAAATCGACCAGGTGCTGGGTGCCGACCTCGAACTCTCGGGGCTGTTCAGCATGGTCAACCCCGCCTCTTTTCTGGCCGACGCCAGAAAGGTCGGCCTCACCAGCATCGAGGTCAACTTCGGCGAGTGGCGGCTGCTCGGCGCCGAGGCGCTGATCAAGGGGGCCTACTCGGTGCAGGGCGACCGCATGACCCTCGAAGCCCGCCTGTTCGACGTGGTCAGCCGGCGCATGATCGCCGGCCGGCGCTACACCGGAAAGGTCACCGATCTGCGGCGCATGGTGCACACCTTTGCCGACCAGATACTCAAAAGCCTGACCGGCAAGAGCGGCCCCTTCAACACCCGCATCGCCTACATCTCCAACCGCACAGGACATAAGGAACTCTACCTGATGGAGGTGGACGGTCACAACCCGATCCGTCTCACCAACCATCGCACCATCGTCCTCAACCCCGACTTCTCCCCGCGCAGCAAGGAGCTGACCTTCACCTCCTACAAGGCCGGCAATCCCGACCTCTACCGCAAGGAGATCTACACCGGCAGAGAAGCCCGGCTTTCCCATCGCCAGGGGCTGAATATTTCCGGGCGCTACCGCCCCGACGGGCGGGAGATCGCCCTGACCCTCTCCAAGGACGGCAACGCCGAGCTCTACCTGATCGGCACCGACGGCACCGAGCACAAACGCCTCACCGAAACCTGGGGGATCGACGTCGACCCGAGCTGGAGCCCGAAGGGGGATGAAATCGCCTTCGTCTCCGACCGCCAGGGCAACCCCCATGTCTTTATCCTCGATATCATCTCAGGCAAGTCGCGGCGCCTGACCATGGGGGGCAAATACAACGCCACCCCCAGCTGGAGCGCGGACGGGGAGCGCATCGTCTTCAGCCGCCTCGAAGGGGGAATCTTCGACATCTACACCATCCGCCCGGACGGCAGCGACGAGCGGCGCCTGACCTTCGGCCCCGGCAACAAGGAGCATCCCCGCTGGAGCCCGGACGGACGGTTCATCGTCTATTCCTCCGAAGAGACGGGGGATCGGGCCATTTTCGTAATGCGCGCCGACGGTACCGGAGCGCGGCGGATCTCTCCCCCCGGGGGAGCATGCAGCCATCCCGCCTGGTCCGGGCCATGGTAAATAGTTTGTTTTTGACAGGTTTTACTGTATAATTCCCGCATTTTTCATACCCTGAAAAATCATCGACCATCAACAAGGAGTGGATCACCATGAACAAGAATAACCTGCTGCGTCTGCTGCTCATCGTTACCGCATCTGCCTTTCTGGCCACCGGGTGTGCATCCACCCCGGCGCCTAAGCCCGTACCCGTCGAACCCGAACCTGTTTCCGTCACCCCGATACCTGACGAGCCCGCCATCCAGCCGGGTGGGGAGTACGGATTCGGCGACCAGCCGATCGAAGACGTTCAGGCCGGCGACGCCCGCAACATTTACGCCGATGCACCGGCAGAGATGCAGCGCATCTATTTCGAATACGACCAGTTCACCCTGTCCGCCGAAGCCCGTGACACCCTGGCCAGCAATGCTGCCTACCTGATGGCCAACCCGAGCGCCGAGGTGCGCATCGAAGGGCACTGCGACGAGCGCGGCTCCGACGAATACAACCTGGCCCTCGGTGAGCGCCGCGCTGCCGCCACCAAGGCCTACCTGAACTCCATCGGCATCGACGCCAGTCGCGTTTCGATCATCTCCTACGGCGAGGAGATGCCCCTCGATCCGGAGCGTACCGAAAGTGCCTGGGCCAAGAATCGCCGGGCTGAGTTCAAGCAGCTCCGCTAACCGACCCTGATCGCCGAAAGGCCGCGCCTGGCGCGGCCTTTTCTGCTTTCAACCTGGATCCGTGGGTTCGGGGTGGGAAAAGAGCGTAAGTGCTTGGCCTGAATAAGTGTTTCAAAAAAATCTGAGGCGCACCCATAGGTTCGTCGGTGATTTTTTGAACGCTTAGGCAGATCAATGACTTGCGCTATGGCCCGGTCAGAACTCACGGATTCAGGTTTAAGGAAGAATGGGACCATGACTAAATTCAATAAAAGCGTTGTTCTGCTGGCACTTTTTGCCGGCCTGACCGGCTGCGTTCCGACCCAGCAGCAGTTGCGTATGGAAATGGACCTGGCGGAAATGAAAAAACGCCTGGCCCGATCCGAAATGGAGTTGGCCAGCCTGAAAAGTGGCGGCGGCGGTCCGGTAGCCCAGCAGATCGCCAGCGTGGCCCGCAGCCAGGCAGACCTGCAGGCCACGGTCGATACCCTCAAGGTGGAATTTCAGTCGGTCAACGGACGTTTCGAAGACCAGAACCGAACCGTCGACGAAGTGCGCGACGAAATTTCATTGATCCGCGACGACCTGGGCCTGAAGGTTTCAGCCATCGAAGACCGGCTGAGCCAGCTCGAAACAGCCCCCAAGGCCGCAGCGACAACGCCCGCTCCGGCCCAGAACCCGGACCAGCACTACCAGCAGGCGGTGCAGGCGATTCTTGCCGGCGGCGACTATGCCGGGGCCCGGGACTCGCTGAAGCAGTTTCTCCGGGAGGCCCCCGACCACAAACTGGCCGTCAACGCCACCTACTGGATCGGCGAAGCCTTCTACGGGGAAAAGAAGTACGAGAATGCCATCCTTCAGTTCCAGGATGTCATCCAGAAATTCCCCAAACACACCAAGGCGGCCGCCGCCATGCTCAAGCAGGGGCTGGCCTTTCAGGCTCTCGGCGACAAACAGAATGCCCAGGTCATTTTGGAGAAGCTGATCGAAACCTATCCCCAGGCCGAAGAGGCCGGCAAGGCCAAGGAACGCCTGGCCGGCCTGGCCAACTGATCTTCGCTTTTACAACCCAATAGAAAAAGAGGGCGGTCATCTGACCGCCCTCTTTCGCTTTAAACTGTTTAATTTTTAACAGGCGAGAATTCTTCGAACCTGCCTTCACCCCTTGCGCCGGCCGAGCCACCAGCCGATAAAAAAGAGGGGAATCCCCATCAAAAAGAGAAAAATTCCGACCCTGAGAACCAGCCAGTTCCCCATGATACCGCCGCCGATTTCGAGGGCGAATCCGGAAAAAAGGGCAACAAAGGCGATATTTTTGAAGAATCGCCCCCTCGCCTGGGCAGACGCCGCTTTTGTCATGTGGCCCTCTGTTCTGATAATAAATTTGATGCAAACAGCATAGCACAGGGGGGGATGCCCCTGTAGCAAATTCCCGCCTCTACCGCCCCAGGCCATTTGACTTCCCCAGCACGACTGTTAGAAATGCTCATAGAGGGCCTGTTTCTTAGGTGAGTTCTGCACCTCAAAAGGCATCCGGTTCTTCCAGGCTCGTCACCTGAAAGGCTCGACAGAGCAAGGCTTCTTACACGGGAGAAGAAGACATGGGGGATAACAAGGGTTTCATCCGCTGGTTCGAAACCCTGAGGAATCGGGATGTCGCACTGGTCGGCGGAAAAAACGCCTCCCTGGGGGAGATGATCAGCACCCTCAAAGGGGAAGGGATTCGAGTGCCTGAAGGGTTCGCCACCACCGCGCAAGCGTACCGTACTTTCCTCTCCGAAAACGGCCTCGACGACAGAATCCGCGCAGACATCGAAGCGTTCCACGCGGGCGGCCGCACCCTGGCCCAGACCGGCGAAGCGATACGGCGCCTGATCCGCAGGGGCCAGTGGCCCGAAACCATCGCCCGTGCCATTGTTGAAGCCTACCGGGAACTCGGCCGACGATGCGAAGTCGAAGAGGTAAACGTCGCCGTGCGCAGCAGCGCCACCGCCGAAGACCTCCCCGAGGCGAGCTTCGCCGGTCAGCAGGAAACCTTCCTCAATATCACCGGAGAAGCGGAACTCCTCGAGGCCTGCCGCAAATGCTACGCCTCCCTTTTTACCGACCGGGCCATCAGTTACCGCGAACTGCATGGCTTCGACCACCTCCAGGTGGCCCTATCCATCGGCGTGCAGAAGATGGTCCGCAGCGACCTGGCCGGCGCCGGGGTGATGTTTTCCATCGACACCGAAACCGGGTTTCCCGAGGTGGTGGTCATCGATGCCGCCTGGGGCCTGGGGGAAAACGTGGTACAGGGAACGGTCAACCCCGACAGCTATACGGTCTTCAAGCCGCTGCTCGAGAACGCCGAACTGCGCCCGATCCTCCACAAACGCCTCGGCACCAAGGAGAAGAAGATGGTCTACGGCCGCGGCGGCAGCCACACCACCCGCAACACCGACACCCCGGCCGGCGAGCGCCACGCCTTCGTGTTGGGCGATGACGAGATTCTGCAGCTGGCCCGCTGGGCGAGTGCCATCGAAAAACACTACGCCAAGCCGATGGACATGGAGTGGGCCAAGGATGGCGAGAGAGGTGAGCTGTTCATCGTCCAGGCTCGACCCGAAACGGTGCAGTCGCGCAAGGAGGCCGGAGTGCTTCGAACCTACACCCTCAAGGAGAAGGGGAACCTGCTCCTCTCAGGACTGGCCATTGGCGAGGCGATCGCCGCGGGCAGGGTGCAGGTGATCAAGAGCGCCAGCGACATCGAGCGGTTCGAGGAGGGGAACCTGCTGGTCACCGGTATGACCGACCCCGACTGGGTGCCGGTCATGAAAAAGGCCGCCGGCATCATCACCGACCACGGCGGGCGCACCTCCCACGCGGCCATCGTCAGCCGTGAACTCGGCGTCGCCGCGGTGGTCGGCACCGGCGCCGGTACCTCAACCCTCAAGGACGGTCAGGAAGTGACCCTGTCCTGCGCCGAGGGGGAAGAAGGGAAAATCTACCAGGGCATCCTCGAGTTCAGCGCCACGGAGGTCAACCTCGAGCAGCTCCCCGAACCGCGCACCCGCATCATGATGAACATCGCCAGCCCGGCCGCCGCCTTCCGCTGGTGGCGCCTCCCCTGCCGCGGCATCGGCCTGGCGCGCATGGAATTCATCATCAACGGCATCATCAAGGCCCATCCCATGGCCCTGGTTCACTATGACCGCCTCGAAGACGTGGAGGCCCGCCGCCAGATACGCGAACTGACCCGCCACTACCAAGACAAGCGTGAATACTTCATCGACCAGCTCGCCCAGGGGATCGCCACCATCGCCGCCAGCCAGTACCCCGAACCGGTGATCGTGCGTATGAGCGACTTCAAGACCAACGAGTATGCCGACCTGATCGGCGGACGCCAGTTCGAATTCGACGAGGAAAACCCCATGCTCGGCTTCCGCGGCGCCTCGCGCTACTACAGCGACCGCTACCGCGAAGGCTTCGCCCTCGAATGCGCCGCCATCCGCCGGGTGCGTGAGACCATGGGGCTGGCCAACGTCATCGTCATGATTCCGTTCTGCCGCACCCTCGATGAGGCCGACCGGGTCCTCGAGGTGCTGGCAGAAAACGGCCTTGAGCGAGGGCGCCATGGGCTCGAGGTCTACGTGATGGTGGAGATTCCCTCCAACGTGGTGCTGGCCGAGCAGTTCGCCGAGCGCTTTGACGGTTTTTCCATCGGCTCCAACGACCTCACCCAGCTGACCCTCGGGGTCGACCGCGACTCTGACATCCTCAAGGACCTGTTCGACGAGCGCGACCCGGCCGTCACCACCCTGATCCGCCAGGCGATCCGCGCGGCCCGCAAGACCGGCACCAAGATCGGCATCTGCGGCCAGGCCCCCAGCGACCACCCCGGCTTCGCCGCCTTTCTGGTCG
>CALZIC010000147.1 GCA_945787285.1 uncultured Desulfuromonadales bacterium | reverse complement strand
CAGAAATCCCCAGCAGCGTCGCAGCCGACTGATTGAGCTGAAGAATGCGATGATCGCCATCGGCCAGGATAATCGGATCGCTGATCGACTGCAGTACGTTATCCAGCGAATCCCTTTCATTGTTGGCGCACTTCAAACGCGACGTCATCTGGTTGAACGCCCGGGCCAGTGTTTCGAGTTCGTCACCGGAGCGGATATCGAGCTTTTGATCGAGATTGCCGGCCGAGACATATTCGGTGTACCGGGTCACCTTGTTAAGATGTCGTGTAAGCCGGCGGACAAAAACGAGGGAAGCGAGTATGGCTACGCTGAAAATGACCATGCCGGTCTTGGCGAAGCTCTTTTTCAATCGGTTGGGGGCCTGCATGAACTCCTGGAAGGAGACGGTAGACATCACCGACCAGTCCTCGAACCCAGTCGGAGCGTGGGCGACAAAGACATCCTGCGCCATGATGGTTCCCCGCCCGAACCCTGCCTGTCCCCTGCGCATGTTCTTCAGCATCAGATGGGCGTCACGCCCCGAGTTGATCAAGGGTTTGCCTGCGATATCGCCGTTGGGATGCACAACCACCGTTCCCTGACTATCCACAACAAAGCTTGAGCACGAGGAATAGATCGCCCCATCGTGAAGGAAGTGGCCCAAACGATCTATCGGCACCTCGCCCACCAAAACTCCGGCGAACTCGTCGCCGAAGTAGTAATACTGGGCGAGAGCCACCGGCAGCACCGGCACGCCAAGTCCTTCGCTGATATAGCCTGAAGCAAAGACCACCTCGTTCGGGCGGGCCATCGCCCGGGTGAAAATATCCGAACCGCTCCAGTCGCTGCGATGATAGGCGACCTCCCCCTTTACCAGGCGCAACTCTTCCATACCGTTTTCGCTGAGAAGTGACAAAACCGGGAACGATTCCTGAAACTTGGAAAAGTATTTCGCCATCTGCAAATCCCCCGTATGCCCCTGGTACCGGTTGGCCGCTATATTGTTGAGCTTTCTTTCCTGTTCCTCAAAAAACTCATGGATTTCGTGTACGGCATTTTGCGCGGTAAACTCCAGCCCATCCTCCTGGGTCTCCATGAGGGCTTCGATCATGAAGAAATAGCTTAGGCAGCCGAGCAGGAAAATGGTTCCTGTCAGGATGGCCGTCTGGGCGAGGAGTATCTTGTTTTTTAAAGAGAGCATGCGGATCTTTCGGATAGGGCTGATCGAATGATCACAGCAACAGATGCGATGGAGCGATGGGCCGACGGTCCATGGACGAGACAGGGACCGCACCATTTTTTTCGATGATACTTACAGCCTTTTCACTATAGAGAAATTCGACGAAAGCTTTGGCGACTCCCTCCAGGTCGTCTTTCCAGACAATGCTGAAGGGAACCGCGAGCGGGTACTTTCCCTGCTGGATACTTTCCCGGTCTGGATACACCTTTTCGAACGTCAGAATCCTCAACGGCTCGTTCACCACGCTCGACAGGGGGGCGTAACCGATGGTGCCGGGGTACCCCTTGACAATGCGCACGTTCTCCTGGGTGCTGTACAAAACCTCTCCGGCAATCATCTGAATCTCTTTAAAGCCGGGAATCGTCACATTCAAAACGTTGCGTGACGAGTCGCCCTCCTCGCGGTTGGCGACATAGATTTTCTTTTTTTCGCAGGCCCCCAGCTGGGACCAGAAGCCTGTTTTTCCGGAGTAGATATCGACCACCTGCCGCGAGGTTATATTGTCAAGGCAGGACGTGTTCGCTGAGGTAACGAAAACAACGGGGGAATAGGCAAACGTCGTGATGTTGAGCCCATGGGCCTGTTCCTGGGCCGTAAGCCCCCGGGCCACCCGGCCGATCGGGGTTTCGCCGCTCAACACCCGCTTGATGCCGCCGATGCTCCCCACGCTTTTCGGAATAGCGACCCTGACAGCGGGATTTTCGGCCTCAAAGGCTTTTGCCAGAACGCGCAGGAGCGCCTGACTGTCGCCGGTGCCGGGCACGACAAGAGTCTGCTCGGCCAGCGCATTTCCGCCGCTGCACAGCCATAGAAACAGACACAAAAAAGAACAAAACCACCCTTGCCCACTGCGACCTTTACACCACTGAAACATTTAAGCAACCCTCCCTAAACCAAAACCTTCAATAATAAAAATTACCCCCATCTTATTACATAAGCCCAACCAGGAGCAACAGTTGTCATGATTCTGCCGGAATATTCATCCGACAGATCCCGGAACCTGCCTGAACACCACGCAATACCACGATTTCTTCAGCTGCTGAACGGTTGACGCCGAAGCGGACTGGTGGCATAGTCAGACGAACCGTTCTTCAAATCAAATCAAAGGGTTGCCGCGAGTGAAATCGATTGCTTCAGAACTGGCGTATTTCCTTCGGGGGCGGGCCAGGCAGAACCTCAAGGTTCTGACCATCTACTGCGTTTTTCTGCTGGGGCTGATCCTCGTCTATGCGAGCCTCTTCCGCTACCTGATGTTTCACCTCGAGGGGCGGGACTTCTCTTTTATCGCCGGGGTATACTGGACCCTCACGGTCATGACCACCCTCGGCTTCGGCGACATCACCTTTCACACCGACCCCGGCTATATCTTCGCCGCCATCGTCACCATTTCGGGGGTCATTTTCCTGCTCATCATCCTGCCGTTCGGCATGGTCAGCCTCTTTCTGGCCCCGTGGATCGAGCAGCGGCTGCGCTACCACCCCACCTACGCACTGCCGCCCGAGACCTCGGGACACGTACTCATTTTCGGCATCGCCCCGGTGACCCGGACCCTGATCCGCAAACTGCAGGCCCGGCACATCCCCTTTGTGGTCGTCTCCGCCAACTACGAAGAAGCCCTGCGCCTTGAGGAAGATGAGGGATTCAAGGTGGTTCACGGCGCCCCGGGTGACCCCAAGGTGCTCAAGGGGGTCCGCGCCGACCAGGCCCGCTACATCATCGCCAACCTGAGCACCCCCGAAAACGCCAACCTGTGCCTGGCCGCCCGGGCACTGTGCCAGACCCCCATTGCCTCGCTGGTCGATGAACCGGAACACGGCGACCTGCTGCGCCTGGCCGGGGCCACCCAGATCATCCCTCTGAAAAAGATCCTTGGCCGCTACCTGGCCACCCGGGCCACCACCCGCGGCGCCCTGGCCCACGTCATCGACTCTTTCGGCAACCTGCAGATTGCCGAGATCCCCGTCCACGGCACCCCTTTCGTCGATCAGTCCCTGGCCGAGGCCCAGATCAGGCAGCGCACCGGACTGGCTGTCATCGGCCTGTGGGACCGGGGGCACTTCAGCCTGCCGACCCGCGAAACGGTCCTCGGCGACCGATCGCTGATGATGCTCGCCGGTACCCAGAAACAGCTCGAGGCCCTAGAAGCCCTGACCGGTGAAGAGCCCGGCGAAGACCTGGTCTTCATCCTCGGCCACGGCCGCATCGGCTGCGCCGCGGCCACCTTTCTCGACCGCAAGCCGGTCCCTTTCATTCTGGTCGACAAGGCGGAAAACCCCAGCTGCTCAGAGCACATCCCGGTAATCGGCGACGCCACCAACCGCCAGCTGCTCAAGACCGCCGAGATCGAAAACGCCAAGGGGGTCATCGTCACCACCAACGATGACAGCACCAACGTCTTTCTCACCCTGACCAGCCGCCACCTGCATCCGCACATCCGCATCGTCGCCCGCGCCAACAGCGAAGAGAACGTCGACCAGCTCTACGCCGCCGGCGCCGATTTCGTCGTCTCCAACGCCTCGGTCGGCGCGAGCATCCTCATCAATGTCCTTGAATCGAAGGAATCGGTCTTTTTGACCGAAGGGATCAACCTCTTCCGCCGCCCCCTCCCTGCCGCCCTGGCCGGAAAAACCATCGACCATTCCGGCATCCGCCCGCAGACCGGGTGTTCCATCGTCGCCCTGGAACCGCCGCAGGGAAAGGACCCGCTGGTCGCGCCCCCACCGGAAACCATGCTTGAAAAGGACATGGTCCTGATTTTAATCGGCAGCCCCGAACAGGAAGACCGCTTCGGCCAACTCTTTTCGTAAGGCTGCCCTGGGAGAACTTTGTATGCGTATCGAGCTTATCCTCATCGCTCTGGCATGGGGGGTCATCGCCGGCGTCCTCGCCACCCTTGGCGCCGCAAGTCTCGCCTCGCTCTGCAGCTGTCTGCACGGCCTGGTCATGGGACGCTGGAAGCGCCTTGCCGACAAGACCGCTACCGGCCTGATCCGACCCGCGCTCCTGCTGCGCCTGATCGGGCAGACCGCCCTGCTCGCACTGTTATGCGTCTTTCTGATTCGATTCGGCCATAACTACGCCCACAGGGAGTTCGGATTTTTCTACGAAGGAACCAGCGGCATTCTCTTCGCCGTGGGCGCCGGCGCGGCCGTCATCGGCCGCCTCCGGTCGGCCAGGGATCGTCTCGCCCGCTACTGGAGAATGAGTCATGAATTCGATTATGCCGAGAAACGCAAGAGGACGCGAATGCTGAGAAGCTGAGATTGCCCGTATCCGGGGCCGGGCAACCGCAGAAAGACATCATCCAGGTCCCTTGAGGCCGGTATTCAGCGAATATCCATCACAAAGTCGAGAGCGACCTTGAGCCCCTGCGGCTCGGTGCGGATGGAGCTCACCTCCAGCGAGGCGAGCCGAAGCTGGTACGGCCCCGCCTTAGAGGCTTCGACAACCGACTTCTGTACTTCGGACTGCAGGGGAAAACGCAGGGCTCTGGCGACGGTTCCGGCCACAAAGGCGCGAAGCAGATCGTTATAGAAGGGATTGGGCGTTTCCAGTTGCACCTGATCCAGGCTCACGACCCCGTTGCGATAGACCGGCACCCCCGACATTTTCATTTCGAAGGAATCGTTGGCCCCGACGCATTCACCCAGCATCATCGCCCCGGCTCTTCCATGAAACTGAGCCGTGATCGCCACGCGCCCCGCCACGCCCATGACCCGGGGCTTGTCGAGATACGCGTACTGGCAGGCCGCATCCGAAGCTCCGTAGAGGTAGTGGCGGCCGCCGTCGTTGAACACCTGCTGCATCAGGGCCTTATACAGCGCCTGATAGTGAACTGTTACCTCGGCCGCCGAGGCCGAAGCGGCAATCATGAGACTCGCGGCCGCAGCCAGCGTCAACGCCCGTTTCAACATCCGGTTCATGAGTCAAAAATCTCCTGTCACAAAGTATTGCCGCTATTCGCCATAGATCATCTTGCCGGAGGCCCCGCGCAAGCTATTCATGCTCGCACCACCGCACACCACCATTCACCCCTTAGCACCACGGGGACAAGAACCTATTACCTGGATCCGTGAGATCGGGGCGGGAAAAGAGTGAAAGTGCTTGGCCTGAATAAGTGTTTCAAAAAATCTGAGGCGCACCTATAGGTTCGTCGGTGATTTTTTGAACGCTTAGGCAGATCAATGACTTGCGCTATTGCCAGGTCAGAACTCACGGATTCAGGTATTATACTCCAGGGTCTGCTTTTGAGCTGCACTCTGTTGTTTTTTCAAAGGTGTGCCGATGACACAGGAAGAAAACATCACCGAACGCTACAACAAGGAAACGGGGCAGGTTGAAATCCGCTGCGCAAAATGCGGAAATGCCGAGGATATCCCGACCCGCATCCGAAAGAGGCATGAACACGGCCCCTACCTGCCCCCGTGGACGGCGGCAAGAAGCCCCACCCTCTTTAGTTACGGCGCAGGAGCCAGCTGCATGCAAAGGGGCAAAGTTGAGAAGCAGGAGATTGTTTGTTCGAAGTGTGGGAACATAAGCTGGGATATGTGACCGGCCCTGCGAGGGGAGAAGAAAAAAGAAGACCCCGTCAGACGTCGATAGCGGAAAAGTACTACCCAGCAAGCTGAATAAAAAAAGACACCTGCAATCAACAGCGAGGGGGAGGTATCCGCGCTGCCGGGAGGCTGCAGGTGTCCAATAGGAGTAATTGGGAATCGAACAGACGCTAAGGGTCTTGCCTACTCTTCGATGTCCCAGGTGTGAGCCAGTATACCGGGGACAGGTGGAGGGGAGATTTCCGGCGCATTACCTTTTGGTAAGGTTTCAGGGCGCGATATGCCGCGCCCTGCTCCGCAACAACCGACCGGAGCAACCCCGCCCTGTTTTTTTGTGTCTCAATCGACCAAAATCCTCTTGCCTTTTTGCCACAAGGGTGGTAAAAACCTCCCCTGTTGTGCGAGGAAAAGAGTGTCGGGGCGTAGCGCAGCCTGGTAGCGCACCTGCTTCGGGAGCAGGGGGTCGGAGGTTCAAATCCTCTCGCCCCGACCATTCCTTTCTCGTTAGATTTCAAAGAAATAGCCCCACTCCCTGCTCGGGAAATGGGGCTTTTCTTTTTGGTTCTCCGGTCCACCTCCGGACCTGGCCCTATCTTTCCTTGTTTAAACTGGCCTCTCGGCGACGCCTCCGGACCGGACCTTCCCCGACTGAGGAAGCACGACATTTCTCTTGCGTCTCGACCGGTTGCGTCAGACTGCTCTCCCTGGCTCCGATCCCCCCCAGGCATCTCCGGTCCGGAAAACTAGCTCCGGCCCTTCTCCGGCCCGCGCTTCCCTGCGTCAGGTCACCGAGAGGCCCGGATTCAGCATGAGACTTCCAGGCAGCCCTGGAAGTCCGGGTATTTTTTCGCATCCCTTTTCCATACGTCTCAACCAAGTACCCCCTATTCCCATACACCCTTCCGAGCAACAGAACGGTTCCGAGGCGCATGGGGAAGATGGGGATCATTTCCCGGTTTGACCGACATCAGTAATTCAGGTGCGGCGATGCCCTCTTTTCCACACCCCGGGCTCCGGCCCCTCCCCCGACCTCGGTAATCACTGCGAGACTGCAAATAGGGGGGGCCATTCCATATTA